>JBEKBA010000055.1:0-17510 GCA_050015635.1 Verrucomicrobiota bacterium | reverse complement strand
TCAGTCACATTCATTTCAGGAAATTGTGACCGGGGGATTTTGACCAAAGGCGAAGGCCACCACGAAATGCGTTGGCATTGTCACCAATTTGGCTGCCGGGCGGAAGTTTCTTAAGCAATC
Source organism: Verrucomicrobiota bacterium (assembly GCA_050015635.1). Classification (GTDB taxonomy): domain Bacteria; phylum Verrucomicrobiota; class Verrucomicrobiia; order Limisphaerales; family UBA11358; genus UBA11358. The sequence goes on along the minus strand of JBEKBA010000055.1, from coordinate 17,390 downwards.
TCGCATTGCCGCCGCCCAAAACGATATAATCAGGCTCCAACGCGGTCTTGAGTTGCCCGGCGACATCGTTGACGTGACGGCGCCATCTTTTTTTTCCGAGCCGCTTGAGTCCGGCCAGCCCCAGGTAATCCTCGTAAGTGCGGCCCTTTTTGTAAGGCAGGTGCGCCAGTTCCATCGGCTCGAGCACGCCGTCAACAATCATCGCCGAACCCAGGCCAGTGCCCAAACCCAGAAAAAGCATCCGTTTTCCATGATAACTTCCCAACGCCTGCATCGCCGCATCATTGATAATTTTCACCGGGCGACCGAATGCCTTCCTGAAATCAAAGTTTACCCAGCCAGACCCGAGGTTGTACGGTTCGCAAACGATACGTCCGTGAGGCACGGGTCCCGGGTATCCAATCGTGATGACATCGTATTTCCAACCGGCGATGATCTTCCGAACTGCCGCAACCATTTTGTTTGCGGTCATTTTCGGGCCGGACGGAATTTCCATCCGCTTTATGTGGCCCGAGGCGCACACTTTTACATGCGTGCCGCCAACGTCAATGACCAAAATTTTCATACCATGTCCAGGGGCTGTTTATGCAAACGTCCGTGAATGCCAGCTTCGCAAGCCGGTTGAGCCGGGAGGAAGGTTATGGGAATACAACCCCATGGTCACGCTGAACTTGCGAGTTGCAGTCAACCGGCTTTTTTAATCCGGACGAAACGAAGCGCCGGCAGAGTATCCGTTTGAAATCTTCCCTGTGACTTTGGGAACAAAACCCCATTGAAACTGGAATGCGCTTTGCTGTCATTTTGTCATGAAAAACTGGTTTAAACGCTTTTTTGGCAATATTTTAAAACGTCCGGAAAATCCATTCCGGATTAAACGAGCGTGCGATGAGCCAATTGCGCCCCCTGCTTATACCGGACGCACAGGCGGGGCTGAAACGTCCATATTAAATGACGCTCGATTAAGTCCCGCGAAGCGGCCTTTGGGATTGTAATTCAGGTCTTGGCGGCTTCGCTGCCGCCGGTCTGCAAGGTAGCTGCAATGAAACGGCGGATTGCTTCATCGAAGATTTGGCGGCTCGCCTCTCTCATTTTGGCAGTGACGGCGGTGCAGGCTTCGATTACGATAAGTTCCAAGGAGTGATTTTATGATTGAAATTCTCGAGCAAATGCCGAATCTGACCTTTTTTTTTGAAAAAGACGACGAGGCGAAAACGGTGCTTTTTGAAATGGGGCTAATAGATAAATTTTCTCAAGAGCCACCCTATTCTCAATCAACGATCCAGGCTGTCAGTTATTCGGAACACGCCACGCATTTTATCATTGGTTTGCTTTATCTAGGAAAAACAAAACCAGAAGACAATGGGTATTTGGTTTATTGCCTTCCAAAAAGTCAGTATTCACTGCAAAAAGCCATTCAATTCAGGGAAAGAATTCTCCAAGGACAGGGAGTTTCGGTTGTAGAAAAAATACTTTCCGGCAAATCATCTGAAAATTAAAACTTCAAATTAGGGTAATTATCCCTTGACATCCTGTAACTGTTGTGGTAGTTTTTAGGCATGAAAACGAAATACACGGTTAAGGATTTCAACGCGGATTTTAAGACGGATGCCGATTGCTTGGCGTTCGTGTTCAAAATGCGCTACCCGAACGGCGCAACGTGCAAGTGCGGCAAGAAAGACTGTTTTTATCCAATCAGAGGCCGCAAGTGCTATTGCTGCTCGCATTGCGGTTATCAAATCTCGCCAACCGCCGGAACAATTTTTCACAAGTCGGAAACTCCATTGAAGTCTTGGCTGTTCGCCATGTTCCTGATTTCCAATTCCAAAAACGGCGTATCCGCAATGGAGTTGCAACGGCAAATCGGCGTCACCTACAAAACCGCATGGCGCATGGCTCATCAAATCCGCAATCTCATGCAGGGCGGCGGCGGAATTTTGAAGGGCTTCATTGAAGCCGACGAAACTTTCATTGGCGGACTTGCCAAAAATATGCACAAGGGAAAACGGAAAGTGCGCGGGACTGGCGGCATGGGCAAAACGCCCGTCATTGGAGTTTTGGAGCGCGGCGGTAACGTCCAAGCCAAAGTTGTGGCCGACATAACGAGCCAGACACTTTTGCCGAACATCATGGAGAATGTCGAAAAAGGCGCGACGGTTTGCACCGATGAATGGTGCAGCTACAATGCGCTCTCCAAAGCGGGATATAATCATTATCGCGTGGCGCATGGAGTTCGGGAATATGTCCGCAATGGAGTTCACACTAATTCGATTGAAGGGTTTTGGTCACAGTTAAAGCGGTCAATCAACGGGACTTTCCACCACGTTTCAAAGCGTCATTTGCAGAAGTATGTGAACGAGTTTGTTTATCGCTACAATCTTCGCCAGTCAGAAAACCCGATTTTTTCTGATCTGTCGAATCGAGTGGCTGACTTGCACGCCTGACAAGATTGAAAAACGCCTTTTTGTTCGTTGGCTTAATTGTGAATTTTTTCATTGGATTTTGTTTTGTTAATTTGTGGCTGGCAGTTCGGGCAATGTGACGGGCGCGTCAGGATGTTCACGATTCCATTTCTCTGCTGATGCCTTTACTGCCTCGTTTCCAATCGCCAACGTGCTTTCAGGATACGCTTTCTCAAATGCTTTCAATCGCCGTTTTTCTTCAGCCTGCTTACGTTTAAGATTTTCACGGTGAATTTTAGTCATCAACTTGAAACAGTCCGTCTGATATTTTTTGCACTTTTTGCGCGTAATGCCCGTAATTTCTTAACAACGCGATTGGTATCTTCATCTTGCCAAAAACCAGCCATCATGGGTCTTGGTTTCCATATTAACGGGTCAAGTCCGGCAACTTTTACTTGGCCACCGCAAGTAGTATCTTCATCTTCTATTCTGTCCAATACATCAATTATCATTGGAAATGCTTCCTTCCACGCCAGTTTTTCAAATTGAAATTGTTTGAGCATAAACGTGGCTAAATCGTCAGCCGCTCCAATCGTGGCAAATGGAAAACATTTCTCTACTGTCCATGATTTTAAGTGAATCGTGGAAAGATACGGCTTGCCTCCAAAGTAATAGGCTACCATCAAGGCACATTTATTGTCTCCATGCGTAAAAATTGCAGATAATTCACCATCTGTATAAGGGCGTTTTTGTTTTGGCCGGCGGTTCAGTATGTATTCCCTTGTTTTCTCCATCGCTTCTTCGGCAATTTCAGCAACAGAAGATTCGCTATCAATGATTCTTTCGGCGGCAATTTCTCTCATAAACCGAACCGCCAGATTTGAATGTTCTGCAATGCCCGCTTCGGCAACCAGCGCATCTTCAAGATTCTTAAACCGAATGGCGGATATTTTTTGATTGCCGGTCACCGTTCTACGGCCTTTCGTGTATCGGCTTTCGGAAGCGACAAGAATGGATTGCTTACAAACGATGCCGATAATTTGAGTCATGGGCGGTTCGGGTTTTGACATTAACGGATTATCAGAATAATCAAATTCATTCCACGACCGTTTCTGGCTAAAAATGCAGTCGGATTCAAGTCTATTCATTCGCGCTCCTTTCGGAACGCGAAAAACCTACGTTTTCGCAGTCACATGACGTGAGGGGATAATTACCCAAATTAGGACACCACCACCCGTTCTGGACAGGGCGGACATCTTCCGGCAAGCTTGCAGCGTGGAACCACCTCCGATTTTGAAGTCAGAAACCAGGCAGCCCAAGTCCAAAGGACACGGGAAACTTGTCTTCTTTGCCATTCTCATCGCCGTCGTACTTTTGGCAGGAATGTTTTACGCGCTGAAAAAAACCGAACCCGCCATCAGCGTGCAGACTGAAAAGGTTGCGCGCCACAGCATTACAGAAACGGTTGTGGCGAATGGAAAGATTTATCCGGTGGTGCAGGTTCACATCAGCCCGGAAGTCAGCGGTGAAATCATCGATCTGCCGGTCAAGGAAGGCCAGTTTGTGCACAAAGGTGATTTGCTGTTGAAGATCAATCCGGATGTTTACAACGCGGGGCTGAATCAGGCCAATGCCGGTTATGAATCCTCGCTTGCGGCCAAAGCCACGGCGGTTGCCAACCTGGAAAAAGCCGAGACGGATTACACCCGCAACAAGGAATTGTTCGAGAGCAAACTGCTTTCGGAATCGGATTACATCGGGTTCAAGGTTGCCCGCGACGTAGCCGGGGCGAATGTCGAAAGCGCAGACGACCAGGTTGACGTTGCGAAGGCCGCCGTGGACAACGCGCAGGATTTGCTCGACAAGACCACGATTGTTTCGCCGCTGGATGGCACGATCACGACGCTCAATTCGCAACTGGGCGAGCGCGTCCTGGGCACGGTGGAGAATGCCGGCACCGACATCATGATCATTTCCGATTTGAGCCAGATGGAAGCGCGCGTGGATGTCGGTGAAATGGACGTTGTGCTGGTGGAAGCCGGACAAAAGGCGAAGCTCGAAGTGGATTCATTCAAGGACAGAAAATTTGCCGGCATCGTCACCGCGGTCGCCAACTCGTCGGAAGGTTTGAACGCCTTGAACGCCAGTTCCGCCGCGAGCAGTTACGGCGGCTCGTCATCCTCTTCCTCCCTGGGGCAGTCCGCCACCCAGTTTCAAGTCCGCATCCGCTTTATTGAAACCAATTCGTTCCGACCCGGCATGTCGGTCAGCGCGGAAGTCGAAACCCGCTCGCGCACCAATGTCATTGCCGTGCCCATAGCCAGCGTCACCACGCGCGTCGTCAAAGCGAAGCCCGACAAGGAAAGTGACGCGGCGAAAACCAATTCAATTTCGATTGCGGCAACCGGCGATGCGACCGGTTCCACGCCGGCCGACAATAAATCGAATGACTCGTCCAAACCCGTGGACGTGGTTTTTGTCGTGGAAGGCGATCACGTCAAGACCGTGCCGGTCGAAATCGGCATCAGCGACGACAATTACTGGGAGATCACCGACGGTTTGAAGGAAGGCGAAGAAATCATCGTTGGCGGTTATCGCGCCATCAGCCGCGACCTCGACGATGGCAAAAGAATCGTCAAAGTCCCCGCCGCGACGAACGTCGAAAAGCCATCGTTGTGAGCCTGATCCGTTTCCAGAAAGTTTCGCGGAGCTATCAGATGGGCTCCGAAACCGTTCATGCCCTGCGCGAGGTCTCGTTGGAAATCCAGCGGGGTGAATACGTCGCCATCATGGGCCCGTCCGGCTCCGGCAAATCCACATTGATGAATCTCGTCGGCTGCCTCGACACGCCCACTTCCGGCAGTTACGAACTCAATGGCAAGCACGTCAGCGAGATGAACGACAACCAGCTCGCCGAAATCCGCAACAAGGAAATCGGCTTTATTTTCCAGACCTTCAACCTGCTCCCCCGCTCCGACGCGCTGCGGAACGTGGAACTACCCCTGATTTATTCGGGCATACCTTCCATTGAACGCCGCAAAATTGCGCTGGAACATCTGACCGGCGTCGGCCTGGCCGACCGGGTGCATCACAGGCCGAATGAACTTTCCGGCGGCCAACGCCAGCGGGTCGCGGTGGCCCGCGCGATGGTGAACAATCCTTCCATCCTGCTCGCCGATGAGCCGACGGGAAATCTGGATTCAAAGACCGGCGCGGAAATCCTGGTTTTGTTTGGCCAACTGTCCAGTCAAGGCAATACCATCATCGTGGTCACACACGAAGAGGAAGTGGCGCGTCACGCACGCCGCATCCTCCGCATCCGCGACGGTTTGATTGCGAGTGACGAGGCGGTGGGGAAATGAATCAGGACAGGATGAACGGAATTTTCAGGATGAAAATTATGAGACGCAGAAAAGCCCCGGCTGTTGCAATCAAAAGAATCATCCCGCCATCCCGACCCGATGAATTTTTTGACTGAACTGCGCGAAGGCTTGAGTATTTCGTGGAGCGCCATCCGCGCAAACAAACTGCGTTCGTTGCTGACCACGCTGGGCATCGTCATCGGGATTGTAACGGTCACGCTCATGGGCACGGCGATTCAGGGGGTAAACAATTCGTTCATGCGCAGCATTTCCTCCATCGGCACGGACGTGCTTTACGTGGACCGTTTCGGCTGGTTCATCCAGTCGCGGCAGGAATGGATCAATGCGATGAAAAATCCGGGCATCTCGCCCGCCGACGTGGACGCGCTGGAAAGACACATGACGCTGGCCGCCGCCATCGCGCCGGTCGTCAATGAACAAGAGCCGGTGAAATACGAAAAAAGCGGGTCGTCAAGCGTGCCGGTGACGGGCACGACGGAGCAGTATCAATTCACGAGCGGCCTGACGCTGGCCGGCGGACGGTTTTTGTCCGCCGTCGAATGTGACGACGGCCGGCCCGTGTGCGTGATCGGCTCCGAACTGGCCACGAACCTGTTCCGAAATGTCTCACCGCTCGGCGAAAACATTTTGATAGACCAGCATGAATTCACGATTGTCGGCGTGCTGGAGAAACAGGGCGGCTTTTCCGAAAGTGGCGGCGCGGACAACGGCATCATCGTGCCGCTCACGCTATTCACTTACTATTTTGATGAGAATCCGGACTACGAAATTCAGGTGAAGGTGGCAAGCCTCGGCGAGATGGACGACGCGAAGGAGGAACTACGCACGCTGTTGCGGCGGTTCCGCCACGTCGTCCCGGGTGATCCGGATAATTTTGCCATCAACCAGCAGGATGAGTTTCTGGAATTCTTTCACAAAATCGCGGGAACCATCGCGGGTGTGGGCCTTTTCATTACGGGACTGGCGTTGTTTGTCGGCGGCATCGGCATCATGAACATCATGTTCGTCTCGGTCGCGGAGCGGACGCGTGAAATCGGAGTGCGCAAGGCCATCGGCGCGAAGAACCGGAGCATCCTGCTGCAATTTTTAATTGAAGCCGCGTGCATATGTTTGATGGGCGGCGTGATCGCACTTTTGATTGCGTGGCCGTCCACCTGGCTTTTGCGGAAGGCCATGCCGGCGACGTTGTCGCCACTGATTATTTGCATCTCGCTGCTGGTTTCAACGCTGACCGGACTGCTTTCCGGCTTTTTCCCGGCGTGGCGCGCGGCGCGGATGAACCCCGTGGATGCCTTGCGCAATGAGTAAGAACCGAATCTCCCTGTTCAGCGAAGTGCGCGAAAGCTTCACGATGGCAATCTGGGCGATTACGGCGCACAAACTGCGTTCGGCACTGACGTTGCTCGGCGTGCTGGTCGGCGTTTTTTCCATTATCGTGGTGATGACGGCAATGCGCGTGTTGCAAAGCAACATTGAACGCGAGTTGAGTTCGCTGGGCAGCGAGACGTTCATGATCCGCAAGTGGCCGAACACTTACTTCGGCTTTTCCGGAGATCTGGAAAAATACTGGCGGCGCAAAAACATCACGATGGCGCAGGTGAAACGGTTGCAGGACAAAACCGCGTTGCCGGTGAACATCGGCATGGAAGCGGTGTTCTGGTCGGGCGAAATCAAGACGCGCTATAAAACGAGCGCGCCGACGGTGCAGCTTTACGGCGAATCGCCCGGCAGTTTTTCGGCGCACAACTGGAACCTGAACGACGGACGACTGTTGCTGGACGCGGATGTGGACAGCGCCCGCAATACCTGCGTGCTGGGCAGCGGACTGGCGACGGACATTTTCCCGAACAGTTCGCCCGTCGGCGAACAGGTGAAGATTGACGGGATTAATTATACGGTCGTTGGCGTGCTGGAGCCGAAAGGCAGCGCGCTCGGCGGGGACGAGGATAATTTCGCCGTCGTGCCGATCACGACCGGCCTGAACCGCTATGGTCACTGGTATCGCAGCCTGAACATCCTGGTGCAGGCGCGCGACCGCGCGAGTTACGATGAAACGGTTGAGGAAGTGCGCGGCGCGTTGCGCGTCATCCGCAAGGTTCCACCGGGCGGGGAAGACGATTTTGAAATTTCATCGAACGATTCGTTGATCGAGCAGTTCAAAAACTTCACGCGTTCGGTGCGGATTGGTGTTTTGGTGGTGAGTTCCATTGCGCTGCTCGCCGCCGGCATCGGCATTATGAACATCATGTTCGTCTCGGTCACGGAACGGACACGCGAAATCGGCATTCGCCGCGCGATTGGCGCAAAGAAGCGCAACATCATGGTGCAATTCATCATGGAGGCGGTGGTGCTGTGCGAGGTTGGCGGCGCCATCGGCGTTGTGCTGGGAATTTTGGGTGGAAACGTGCTGGCGCTGCTTCTGAAACTGCCGCCGGCAATTCCAGTTGACTGGGTTGTCATCGGGCTGGTGATGTGTTCTGTCGTAGGAATTGTTTTTGGAACCTACCCGGCGTGGAGGGCGGCGAACCTCGATCCGATTGAATCGTTACGTTACGAATGACATAACCGCGCCGCCCTTTCCGCTGGTTCTTTAAATGATGTTGAGCGGCCTTTCTTGACAGCTAATGTCCTGTTTTTGAATAAGTTGCCCCGCATCGGGCAAGGACGACAGGTTCCATAACCATCAAATGGTTAATGTTCCGCCCGCTTGAAAAATTCGTTTGCTTCCGATTCAACATCTTGGCGCAGGGGTTGCTTGAATATCCGACGATTAAAGGCGGGACCAAAAGCCCCTGAACGAGCAAATACAACAGAATAATTTCATGACAAATAAAAAAAATATTTTGATCCTTTCCTGCCTGCTTGGCATCGCAGTGTCCGCGGGCGGGCAAACGTTCACCCCGACTACAGGTAGCATAGCCGGGAACAGCAGCGCGGGCTGGATTTCGGGTTCCACAGGTTATCGTCCGGAAACCAGCAGCGGTTCTTACAGTTTGGGCTATACGGGCATAGCCACTCCTTTGTTCGCCGTTACCGCCGTCCCGGAACCATCCACCGCGGTCTATGTGCTTCTTTGTGGAGTTACTTTTGTAATACTGGCGCGTCGAAAATCCACTTAGACGCCGGCCTTGCGAGTTGCGGCAATCGGCCAACCGTTTGACAACCCATTGAAACAAACTATTCCAGCAGAATGAAAGTGAAGCAGTTTATCTGGGTGCTTTTGCCACTGTTGTTGCGGGATGCCGCCGTTGCGCAACAGTCCGCAAATTCAGCCCGGACTAATGCCCCGTCAGATTTCAGCCAACCGCGGCAAATCAGCGATGGCGAAATTATCACTCTTGAGGGAGTGACCTACAAAGGGGTGATTGTGCAGAAAGTTGTTCCGGATGGTCTGGTGATTGCCTACTTGGTGACAGAGGGTGGAATGGGTATTGCAAAGCTCAAATTCAATGACTTGTCCGACGACTTGCAACAACAATTCGGATATAATCCCACGAATGCGGCAACTTTTGAAGAGAAACAAAAACAGGCGGAGGAACAGTGGCGGGCAAAATGGATTGCCGATGACGAGAAAGCTCAATCAAAATATCATGCGGAAGAAATAGCCGAAGCTGAAGCCAAAGCCAGGGGGTTGGGCACGGGGTTTTTTGTCACGGACAATGGGTATTTGCTCACCTGCTTTCACGTGGTGAACAATGCCGCAAGCATCATGGTGGGCACAACGCACGGGTTGTTTCCCGCTGAATTAGTGCAATCGGATCCGGTCAAGGATGTCGCTTTGCTCAAGGTGACAGGGTCGTTTACTTCGTTGCCTTTGGTTTCCAGCAACACGGTGGAACTGGGTGAGCCGGTGTTCACCATTGGCTTTCCCAATCCCAATGTGCAGGGCTTGCAACCAAAGCTGACGCGCGGCGACATCAGCGGTCTGGCAGGAGCGCAAGACGATCCGGACGAATACCAAATCAGCGTGCCAGTCCAGCCGGGGAATTCCGGGGGAGCCTTGCTCGATGAAAATGGCAATGTCGTTGGTATCGTTGCCGCGCGGCTTTCTGACTGGGCGGCTGTGAGAACTTCCGGCATGACCGCCCAGGATGTGAATTACGCAGTCAAAAGTTCCTGCGCGGAGGCGTTGCTTGATGCCGCGCCGGGATGGCCGGTCAGGCTCAAACCGGCCTATCCGTCCGACGACCGCAAGTTTGAGGATGTAGTTCAAGCGTCGCAGGACGCCGTGGCGCTGGTGTTGGTGCAATAAAACCGGGTCCGGCAGAGTCCCGCCCCCACCGATTTGGCGGCTTTGCCGCGCCACTGCCGCAGCGCTGCCGTAGGGCTGCCGCGGGGCTGCCATGCGCCAATTTGCGTGAACGAACCTTATGCGAAGATTAAGAAGCGGCTTTTTACCTCCATTTACCGGCACGGAATTTTCTTCATCCTGCCTTAAGGTTGTCTCTGTGAGAGTGACGCCAGCCAGAATCCGTGCTATCAAATCATAGCCAGCCAAAATGAGAATTCTGATTGTGGAAGATGAACCGGATTTGCTCGCCAGCCTTGCGCAGGCGTTGCGCGAAGAAGGCTACGCCGTGGACACTGCGCCCGACGGCGAGGAGGGTTTCTACAAGGCCGAAAGCTATGACTACGACGCCATCGTCCTCGACGTGATGCTGCCCAAGCTGGACGGCTGGGAAATATTGAAACGCCTCCGCAAAATCAAAAAAACGCCCGTGCTCATGCTCACCGCGCGCGACCAGTCGCGCGACCGGGTCAAAGGCCTCGACACCGGCGCGGATGATTACGTCGTCAAACCGTTCGATTTGCCGGAACTTTTTGCGCGGCTGCGGGCGCTCATCCGTCGCAGCGCGAACCAAACGACGAACCTCATTGAAATTGGCGAAATCAAAATTGACACCGCGTTGCGAAATGTTGTGTTCAAGGAAAAACCGGTTGAACTCACCGCCCGCGAATATGCGCTCGTGGAATTTCTGGCGCTGCATCGCGGCGAAGTCGTCACGCGCACACAACTTTACGAACATCTTTTTGACGAAAACGAAAGTTCACTCTCCAACCTGTTCGATGTGCACGTTTCCAACGTCCGCAAAAAACTCGGCGCGGAATTCATCATCACGCGGCGCGGCCACGGTTACTGCATCGAATGAAGTCAAATGAAGATGTTCAAGTCCATCAAATGGCGTTTGCAAATCTGGTATGGCCTCATCCTTGTGGTCGTGCTGGCAGGCTTCGGTTTCATCGCATTTCAACTCGAACGCGGCAAAATATACCGGGAATTTGACAACGAATTGATACGTCGCGCAGGCACTCTGGCCACAGCTCTTCGCCCGCCGCCGCGCGGACCGGGGCCAGACCGCCCGCCTTTCGATCAACCGCCGCCCGACCGGCTTCCCGGCGATAATCCGCCCGGAGAAGATTTGCGTCCGCCACCTCAATTCCATTTGCCGCCGCAAGCCGCCGGTTTGTTCGGTACCAACGATCCGGACGATTTTTATTTTATCATCAATTCACGCGACGGGAATGAACTGGCGCGTTCGGCCAATGCGCCAAAAGTGGAAGTGGTCTGGAACCTCACGTTCGCCAAAGGTGATACCCTGCCACAAGTGCATCCGGATTTTCTCCATTCATTATCCGTGCAAACGTTCGGAAAAATCCGGGAAATGCTTCAGACCCTGCCTCCGGGCGAAACCATTCGAGTGGGTTGCTCCATCGCGCCGGAGTTGAAGGAACTTCGCCTCACCGCCTTGAAACTAACCACCGTTGGCGGCATTATTTTATTTTTTGGTTTGGCCGGCGGCTGGTGGTTTGTCGGCCGGGCGTTGCAGCCCATTTCCGGAATCAGCGCGACAGCGACAAAAATTTCCGCCGGGGATCTGTCGCAGCGCATCAACGTTGCCGAAGCGGAAAGCGAACTCGGCCAGCTCGCCGCCGTTTTAAATTCCACTTTTGCGCGGCTGGAAAAGGCATTCGCACAACAAAAACAATTTGCCTCCGACGCCGCACACGAACTCCGCACGCCCGTCTCCGTCATGCTCACCCAGACGCAGACGGCATTGAACCGGGAGCGCGAGGCGGCTGATTACAAGCAAACCGTCGAAGCCTGCCAGCGCGCGGCGCAGCGGATGCGGAAATTGATCGAGTCACTGCTGGAACTCGCCCGCTTCGACGCCGGGCAGGAAATTCTGAAACGATTGCGCTTTAATTTTTCAAAAACGGTTGCCGATTGCATCGCGCTGATGAAACCGCTGGCCGACGGGCGCGGCGTGAAAATTTTCACCGAACTTTCGCCGCTGGAAATCACCGGCGATTCCGGGCGGCTCGCGCAAGTCGTCACGAATCTTTTGATGAACGCGATTCAATACAATCGCGAAGGGGGGCAGGTGCGCGTGAAATTGGAATCGCAAAACGGTCTGGCGATATTAACCGTGAGCGACACCGGCGGGGGAATTTCCGCCGAAGATTTGCCGCGCGTATTCGAGCGGTTTTATCGCGCGAACCAGGCGCGTTCGTCCGGCAATACCGGTCTGGGTCTGGCTATTTCCAGGGCGATTGTGGAAGCGCATGGCGGAACGCTTGAAGTTTCCAGCGAAGAAAATGTTGGAACAACGTTCACGGTTCATATGCCTCGCGGCCTGTAACCATAAGGGCGGGACGGTTTCATTTACGGAATTATTCCCTTGACGCAAGTAAATTCCGAACTTGCGGAATTGCCGGATTTGGCAGTGCCCCAATTGGGGCAATCCCGGCGCGAATTGAATTTGCCGTTTGACCGTTTTGACGATTAACTGGCGTCCGAAATGAAACCGCCCCGAAAAATCTGCCTGGCTCTTTCCGTCTTTTATTTGAGCGCACGATTCGTTTGTTTCGCGCAATCCCTCCCAACGATTTACTGGGCCCTGCCCTTGCCGGATGTCTATGCCGATTCTTCACCGGCCATCGCGCCCGACCGGACAATTTATGTGGGAACCTTTCATGCCGACCTGCTCGCCGCAACGCCGCAAGGCGGGGTCAAATGGATTTTTCGGGCCGGACGCGAAATCCAGTCCTCTCCGGCAATCGGCGATGACGGGACAATTTAGGTCGGTTCGCGGGATCGAAAATTTTACGCCGTCACCCCGCGGGGGAAATTAAAATGGACTTTTGCCACCGGCGCCTGGATTGATTCTTCGCCGGCGATTGGCGCGGATGGGACGATCTATTTCGGTTCATGGGACAAAAATTTCTACGCGCTCAATTCCGACGGATCGCAAAAATGGGTTTTCGCCACGGGCAACATTGTCGTCTCTTCACCGGCGATTGGCGCGGACGGAACAATTCTTTTCGGCTCGCATGACAAAAAATTTTATGCGCTCAAGCCTGACGGAAAACTATTGTGGTCATTCACCACCGGTGGACCCATCATTTCCTCGCCGGCCATCGGCGCGGACGGCGCGATTTATTTCACTTCCATGGACGGAAATCTTTATGCGCTGAAACCGGACGGCCGGGAACTTTGGCGCCTGCATCTTGGCGGCACGACGGAGTCTTCGCCCGTACTGGATGAAAATGGGAATCTTTACTTATCGGTCAACGGACGGAATGTTTCCGTCAGCAGCGATGGAAAGGAACGTTGGGGACTGAACTTTCCCGATTTGATTGATGCGACTCCCGCCGTGGCGGCGGGCGGCGTGATCTATTTTTCCGCGCCGTGGCGGGATTTGATCGCAATCGGACGGGACGGCCGGCAACAATGGCAGCTAAACACTGATACCAACAACAACGATGGACACTTCATCGGGTCTCCGGTCATTGGCGGTGATGGAACAATCTATTTCGTCAACACCCGATTTCTGTGCGCCATCAACTCAAACCAAGGCCTGCCGCCGCTGGCAAAAAGTTCGTGGCCGATGTTCCGCGCCAATCCGCGGCACACGGGACGGGTGCAAAACCTTAAGTGAGAATTTTTACAACTTCTCGCGTCCGCCAAAATGGGCGTGAAGATCGGAAAGAGGCGGAATTATGCGGAAATAGGCGGAAAATCAAGCACTTGCGAAACCGATGGCATGGAAATCACGTTTGTGGAAGCACATGGCGGGACGCTTGAAGTTTCCAGCGAAGAAAATGTTGGAACAATATTCACGGTTCATCTGCTCAACGGCCTGTAACCATAACCACAAGCGCGAAACTTTTAACCGGTGACCCCACCGCCACTAAGTTTTGTCCATAATCTGGACTGAACGGATTCAATCACTCCGCGCTTATACGAAAAACGCTATCCGCTCCTACATGACCGCGATACGGGGAGGTGGCACTCAATATGCTCTTTTCTTACCGTGGTTAGCATTATGTCCCTCATTGTAGCATCGCCGGTTATCTGGTTGGTTTCAAGAGGTGAAGTTATCACTGAATCGAAATATGAAAACAAAACTTAAATCGATCAGTGATATTTGCGTTGGGGTGAGCGTTCTTTTGTTCATGCTTTTGACATTCGCAACGCTTGAAACCAAGGCAACTGAAACAGCCAACGAATACTGGATTTCCACCAATACGGATTCAGGTAATCTTGGAACCTTGGACAATCCTTATATTTGTAATACCCAGCCAGCCTTTGACCTTACAATGAACAAATTACCGGAAAATAGCACAATTCACCTTCTTCCCGGAACATATCAGACCGAAGGTTCTTCCGCGTGGTATGTCAAGTCCGGGCAAAAGCTTCTTGGAAGCGGGATGGATGTGACCATCCTTCAGCTTGTTCCTGGCGCCCCTTCGGGAAATTGTGTTATTTGCAGCCATCTGGGAACTAACATGGCCGTATCAGACCTCACGGCCGACGGTAACTATACAAAAGGAACCTACACTTACCATGGAGTAGAACTATTTGGTACCAAACTAACCGAGTCAAGAGTCAAGGCAATCAACCTGGCATACTTTGACCCATCAGTAAACAGTGAAGCCTGGGGGATTGGATGTAATGCCTTTGGTTGGGGAAGCGCCATTCAGAGTGAAGGGAATCTTATTGAAGATTGTGAAGTGTCCCATTTCCAGGGAGGATTAGGAATATCGGCCATTGCGTTCGATGGCACCCCTACGAATAGTATCAGCGGAATTATGCGCGGCAATCGCGTTTATCTTCCAACCAGCATGCCCACTGGTTACCGTGCATTCAACGGGGCTTATGCGCATGATTGGTTGGTTGAAGATAATTACGTTCATGGAGGCAGCGTGGGTTTCTATGGGGACACCGGCAGCTATTCAAATGTGGTTGTGGAAAACAACTTATTTGAGAATTGTTACTATGGGGTTGAGCTCACGGGTGGAAATCGAATCAATCTTAAATTCACTTCCAATACTATTTTGCTGAATCCCGGCACGAATGAATTTAATCACAACGATGCATTTTTCTTTTTCACCTCCAGCGGATTTACGTATACCAATATAACCGTTAGTGGAAACTTTGTTGATTTCTCCGGGGCAACAGTTTCCGGGATGACCTATAATTTCCTCGATGCGGATACCGTCGGCAGATTGACCGTGGACAATAATACCGTGAGTTCATTGTTGGTTGACCAATTCAATGGTTGCAACGCGGTTAATCTCAAGAATAATGTCAATCTCAATGGAAACGTTCTAACTAATTTTAACGAGTCCACCCCATAGAGCCGCAGGCGCACGCTACAGAATTGATGGAATCGCTCTAATCCCTGAAATTCACAAACTGCACGGCCACGGGAAATTCCTTCGCGCGCACGGCGGCGATGACGGTTTGCAATTCGTCGCGGCTTTTGCCGGTCACGCGCACTTCGTCGCCCTGAATCTGCGTCGTCACCTTGAACTTGCCGTCGCGGATGAAGCCGGTGATTTCCTTGGCCACGGCACTCTCGATGCCCTGCTTGATCTTGACGACCTGCCGCGCATGGCCAAGCGGCGAGAGGTCCGGCTCACATTGCTCCACGCTTTTCAAACTGATGCCGCGTTTGGCGAGCCTGCCGATGACCATTTCGTTCAGCGTGCGGATTTTGAAATTGTCCTCGGCGGAAAGTTTGATTTCGCTTTTCTCCAGCACGATTTCCGCCTTGCTCCCTTTGAAGTCGAAGCGGTTGGCCAGCTCCTTTTTGGCCTGATTAACGGCGTTCTCGATTTCCATCGGATTCACCTGCGAAACAATGTCGAATGAAGGCATGGCGTAAATTAAGAAAACGGGCGGAAAAGAAAAGTGAATTTACCAGGCGCCCGACCGCGCCAGCAATTGAGTTTGAGTCGTATTTCCACCATTTGCGGTTTCAGACTTGTCGTTGATTGTCACATCCTGCTAAAATTTATGCATACTAGCGGCTTGCGGCATGAACGCTTGAGGAATTAACGTTGTCACGGTTGGTTGCGGTGCAACCGTGCATTGGAATGACTGTATTTCATATTACTATGAAACTATGCAGGTGATGATTTTATGTGGTGGACTGGGAACGCGTTTGCGGGAAGAAACCGAATATCGTCCCAAGCCCATGGTGGAAATCGGCGGGCGGCCGATTCTCTGGCACATCATGAAGATGTATGCGGCGCACGGATTCAAGGAGTTCGTATTATGTCTGGGTTACAAAGGAGGGATGATTAAGGATTACTTCCTCAACTACGAAACGTTCGCCAATGATTTCACCCTCACGCTGGGCATCGGCTGGAATAAATTGAAGTTTCACAACGCCCACACCGAGGCAGGATGGCAAATTACTTTCGTTGAAACCGGCGCGGCGGCGATGACCGGGATGCGTGTTCTGCGTGCGCTGCCCTATATTAAATCGGAACATTTCGCGCTCACTTACGGGGATGGTGTGGCGGACATTGACTTGACGGCGGAATGGTCATTTCATCAAAAGCATGGTTGTCAGGCGACCATCGCCGCCGTGCGAACCCCTTCACGGTTCGGTGCCGTTATAATTGATGAACTGGAACAAGTCGGCAATTTTCAGGAAAAGCCGGAGGTTACGGGAGGCCGCATCAATGGCGGGTTTTTCATTTTAAAACGTCAAGGTCTGAAGCAATATTTGCAGCCTGCGGAAGAGAATTTGGTTTGGGAGCGTCAACCGCTGGAAAAGCTGGTCAAAAAAAAACAACTTAAAGCTTTTCAACACGATGGATTTTGGCACGCAATGGACACTTATCGTGAATTCGAGGGATTGAATAAGTTGTGGTCGGAAGGCATCGCGCCATGGAAAAATTGGTGATGTTTGGCAAGCAATTTCAGGACAAAACCGTGTGGTTATCCGGCGCAACCGGGTTCAAAGGTTCATGGCTGGCGGAATGGCTTCTCCTGCTTGGCGCGCGCGTGCATGGTTATTCCCTGCCACCGGAAACAACGCCCGCGTTGTTCCATCAATTACAATTGGCCGGACGTATTACCGATGAAACAAATGATGTTCGCGATCCGGTCGCGGTGCGCAAATCCATCGAAACCGTTCAACCGGATTTTGTGTTTCATCTGGCAGCGCAGTCATTGGTGCGATTGTCCTACGAACAGCCGGTTGAAACTTACACCACGAATGTGATGGGAACGATTCACGTCATGGAAGCCTTGCGCGGATTGGAGAAGCCTTGCGCCGCCGTTTTGATTACGACCGACAAGTGCTATGAA
>JBEKBA010000054.1:0-17551 GCA_050015635.1 Verrucomicrobiota bacterium | reverse complement strand
GAGACAAGCACGGTAACATCAGTCCCGACGACCTCGACCTCGTTAAAGTGACCGACGAACCGCAGGAAGCGGTCAAAATCATCCTCGATTATGAACGCCACGTCGGTGTGCCCACCACCCTGCCACAGGCCTTTGCATAAAATGCGCCCGCCAATTCAAAAAATTACCACGCCGCACACACCCGAATCGCTCGTCGAACAACTGCACGGCGAGCCGGGAATTGTTTTGCTACGAAGCAATTTTTTTGACTCGCTACAGGCGCGATATTCATTCGTTGCGGCGAAACCATTCCTCACCTTCCGCTCCTTCGGATCGCACTGCAAAATTCAATCCGCTGAACGCAGCGACAATCAATTCGGCAATCCGTGGCACATTCTCGATGCGCTCATGGCGCGTTTCGAGTTACTCGACGAAATTGATCTGCCTTTTCCGCTCGGCGGCTGCTTCGGTTTTTGGGGTTACGATCTGAAAAATTTCACCGAACCGAAAATCCCGCGCCATGTCGTCAATGATCTGGAACTGCCCGATTGCTGCGTCGGCTTTTACGGCAGCCTCGTCGTCTTCGACCATCGCCTCGGCAAAGTTTGCATTGTCTCCACTGGCCTTTGCGCCGATGGTTCGCGATGTGAAAGACGCGCAAATGAGCAAATGGAATTCTGGCAAAAAAAACTGCGGAGCCGTCCGTCTAATTGTCAGCCAACCCACGATTCACGATTCACGATTCACCATTCGCCCATCGCTTCCAATTTCTCCCGCGCCGAATTTCTCGCCGTTGTTGTGCGCGCGCAGCGTTATATTCGCGCCGGTGATATTTATCAAGTCAACCTTTCGCAACGACTCGCTACGCCGTGCGAATTTTCCGGCTTGGAATTTTCCAAAAAATTGAGCGCCGTTTCGCCCGCGCCGTTTTCTGCATTTCTCGATTATGGTGATTTCCAAATCGCATCGTCGTCACCCGAACAATTTTTGCGGTTGAACGGTTCGTACATTCAGACGCGACCCATCAAAGGGACACGCCCGCGCGACGCCGATTTGACGCGCGACGCGCAACTGTCCTACGAATTGCAGACCAGCGCGAAAGAGCTAGCCGAACTGGTGATGATTACCGACTTGTTGCGAAACGATTTGGGAAAAGTCTGCGAATTCAGTTCCGTGCAAGTACCGGAACTGGCGAGGCTCGAACGCTTCGTGCAGGTGCAGCATCTCGTTTCGACCGTCGAAGGCCGGTTGCGACGCGATGTGACACATTTTGCCGCGTTCGCATCGTGCTTTCCCGGCGGCAGCATCACCGGCGCGCCAAAATTCCGCGCGATGGAAATCATTGACGAACTCGAACCGGTCTCGCGCGGACCGTATTGCGGCGCTATTGGCTATCTCGGCTTTAACCGTGAGAGCCAGTTGAGCATCGCGATTCGCACGGCGATTTGTGCGCGGGGGGAAATTTATTTCAACATTGGCGCGGGCATCGTGGCCGATTCCGATCCAGCGGCGGAATATGAAGAAACGCTGGCGAAAGCCGCCGGTTTTCTTGCCGCGCTGAAACTTGAATTGCCTACTGCACTTTCTCCACAACCGGCATTTTAATCAGTTGCAGTATTTCAATTTCATTTACAGCTATTCGGTGACAAACCAAATATCTACGGGACACTGTTCATGGGTAAAGGAATATCCCGTTTGAGTGGCAAGGTTTTTTGACACTTTGTCTGTGAGTTTCGCTTGCCGGTTTCCCATGTGGGAATAATTTGAATCAGAATAGTAATGCCAGCCAAAATTACCTCTCATTAACGGGTTAATTTGTGTTTCGTCGACAACATAGATATTCCCGCAACAAGGTCAGATCGTCATTTCACCCATACATTTACGTTGTCGCGAAAAGGTAACAGCTTATTTTTGCGGCAAGTGATTTTATTTGGCTAATGCAAAGTGCGCGAAAAAATAAAATTCTAATGACTAAAATTCGCAATTTCTCAAAAACATTTATTGCGCGGCGGTGAAAATTGAGCCAACAATAAGTGAACGACGGCTGATTGCCATAGATGAGGAACCACCTGACGCAACAAAATGAAAATGAACGGCGTGCGCCAACTTTAATTTCCGCGCCGCCGAAGCAGGGGCTTTATGATCCGCAGTTCGAACATGACTCGTGCGGCGTGGGGTTCCTCGTTCACATCAAAGGTAAAAAATCCCACGGAATTGTCACCGCTGCGCTGCAAATTTTACTAAACCTCGACCATCGCGGTGCGTGCGGTTGCGAAGCGAATACCGGCGATGGCGCAGGCATCTTGATTCAGACGCCGCACGAATTTTTAAAAAAAGTTGCCGGCCAGCTTGGTCTCGAACTTCCGGTGCCCGGCCAATACGGCGTCGGTATGTTGTTCATGCCGACGGCAAAGGCCGAACGCGAAGGCGTGAAGGCCGCGCTGGCGAAAATAATTTCTGAAGAAAATCAGACACTCATCGGCTGGCGCGACATCCCGACGGACAATTTCTCGCTTGGTAACAGCGCGAAGGCTTCCGAGCCGTTCATGATGCAGGTTTTTATCGGGCGCAATCCCGCACTCAAGGACGACGCGGCATTCGAGCGGAAACTATACGTTATTCGCAAAGTCTCGGAGCAAAGAATTCGTTACAGCGGAAAAATCGCGGGCGGAAAATGGTTTTACGTTTCGAGCCTGTCGCAAAAAACCGTCACTTACAAGGGCATGCTCATGCCCGAGCAGGTAGCAAAATATTTTCCCGATTTGCGCGATGCGGACATGACCACGGCGCTGGCGCTGGTTCACTCACGTTTTTCGACGAACACGTTTCCGAGTTGGGATCGTGCGCATCCGAACCGTTACATCGCGCACAACGGCGAAATCAACACATTGCGCGGTAATGTGAACTGGATGCACGCGGCGCAGGCGAATTTCAAATCGCCGCTGTTCGGCGACGATATCAAAAAAATTATTCCGGTCATCAACACCGACGGCAGCGACTCGGCGCAGTTCGACAATTGTGTGGAGCTACTTGTCATGGCCGGACGCGAATTGCCACACGCGATGATGATGATGATTCCCGAGCCGTGGGAAAATCACGAGAGTATGGACGCAGAACGTCGCGCGTTTTACGAATTTCACTCGTGCCTGATGGAGCCTTGGGACGGCCCAGCATCAATGGCGTTCACGGACGGAAAAATTATCGGCGCGTGCCTCGACCGCAACGGCCTGCGCCCATCGCGTTATTACGTCACGAAAGACGACATGGTCATCATGGCGTCGGAAGCGGGCGTTTTGCCGGTCGCGCCGGAGCGCGTTTTGCAAAAGGGCCGTTTGCAGCCGGGTAGAATGTTTTTGGTGGACACCGAGCAGGGGCGGATTGTCGCGGATGAAGAATTGAAAAAAAAGTACGCGAGTGCGCAGCCGTATCAAAAGTGGCTCGATGAACATCACGTTTTAATCGAAAATTTGCCAGAACCTCCGAACGCGGTTGTATCTGAACACCGGAAGATTTTGCAACAGCAACAGGCGTTTGGTTACACCTTCGAGGATTTGCGGTTCATCGTCGGGCCGATGGGCAATGACGGCGTGCAGCCGCTCGGCTCGATGGGCACGGACACGCCGCTCGCGGTTTTGTCGAATAAACCGCAACTGCTTTACAATTATTTCAAGCAACTGTTCGCACAAGTCACGAATCCGCCGATTGATCCAATTCGCGAGGAAATCATCACTTCGACGGAAACGATAGTCGGCGCACGCGGCGGTTTGCTCAATCCAACGCCCGAAAGCTGCTCGCTGATCAAGTTGAAGCATCCGGTTCTCACGAACGAGGAGTTGGAAAAACTACGTCACGTTGACGGCAAAACTTTCAAATGCGTCACCTTGCCGATTTTGTTCACAGCCGCCGCTGGCGCGCGCGGTTTGGAAAACGCACTGGAAAAATTATTTACCGAAACCGACAAAACCGTTGCCGGTGGCGCAAACATTTTAATTTTGTCGGATCGCGGCATTTCGCCCGAGCTTGCGCCGATTCCCGCATTGCTGGCCATTGCCGGCCTGCATCATCATCTCATTCGCAAGGGCACGCGCTCGCACGTCGGCCTCGTCCTTGAGTCAGGCGAGCCGCGCGAGGTGCATCATTTCGCGCTGCTCATCGGCTACGGTTGCAGCGCCATTAATCCATATCTGGCGTTCGCAACGCTCGACGATTTGATTCAGCAGGGCTTGCTCGCCAATACTGAACACAAAACCGCGCTCAAAAAATTCATCAAGGCCGCAGTCAAAGGCGTCGTCAAAACAATGGCCAAGATGGGCATCTCGACGATTCAAAGTTATCGCGGCGCGCAAATTTTTGAAGCCATCGGTCTCAACAGCGATGTCGTGAACAAGTATTTTACCTGGACACCGTCGCGCATTCAAGGCGTCGGCATGGACGTGATTGTCGAGGAAGTTATTGCGCGGCATCGGCACGCGTTTCCCCAACGTCCCGTCAACGGTGTGCTCGACGCGGGCGGCCAATACCAGTGGCGTGACAATGGCGAATTCCATTTGTTCAATCCGCAGACGATTCACAAATTACAGAATGCCTGCCGCACGGACAGCTACAGGATTTTTCAGGAATACGCAGAACTGGTGAACAAACAGGCGGAAAATCTTTGCACATTGCGCGGATTGCTTGAATTTCAATTAGCCGAGAAGCCTCTTCCGATTGAGGAAGTTGAATCCGCCGAATCAATCGTGAAACGTTTCAAAACCGGCGCGATGAGTTACGGCTCGATTTCAAAGGAAGCGCACGAAGCGCTTGCCATCGCGATGAACCGGCTCGGCGGAAAGTCCAACACCGGTGAAGGCGGCGAAGACCCGGAGCGCTACGTTCCTGAACCGAACGGCGACTCAAAAAATTCCGCGATCAAACAAGTCGCGTCGGGACGTTTTGGTGTGACGAGCAATTATTTGGTCAACGCCCGCGAGCTTCAAATCAAGATGGCGCAGGGTGCGAAGCCGGGCGAAGGCGGCGAATTGCCGGGCAAAAAGGTATATCCGCCCATCGCCAAAACGCGCGGTACTACGGCGGGTGTCGGCCTGATTTCACCGCCGCCGCACCACGACATTTATTCCATCGAGGATTTGGCGGAACTAATTCATGATCTGAAAAATTCAAATCGCCACGCTCGCATCAGCGTAAAACTCGTTTCGGAAGTCGGCGTCGGTACAATTGCCGCCGGTGTTGCGAAAGCGCATGCGGACGTGGTACTTATTAGCGGTCACGACGGCGGTACGGGCGCGTCGCCGTTGTCTTCGATCAAACACGCGGGCGCCCCGTGGGAACTCGGGCTGGCCGAAGCCCATCAAACGCTCGTGCTGAACAATCTCCGCAGCCGTGTTTATGTCGAGACCGACGGCCAGTTAAAAACCGGGCGCGACGTTGCCGTGGCTGCATTGCTTGGTGCGGAGGAATTTGGTTTTGCCTCCGCACCACTGGTTTCGCTCGGCTGCATCATGATGCGCGTCTGCCATTTGAACACCTGCCCGGTTGGCGTCGCGACGCAAGACCCGAAACTGCGCGAGCGATTCGCGGGCAGCCCAGACAACGTCGTGAATTTCATGCGTTTCGTCGCGCGGGAACTTCGTGAAATCATGGCCAAACTCGGCTTCCGCACGCTCAACGAAATGGTCGGGCGCACGGACAAATTAATTCCGTGGAAAGCCATCAAACACTGGAAGGCGAAAGGTCTCGACCTCACGCCAATTTTGTATCAGCCGGACGTTGGTGCAGATGTTGGCCGCTATCGCCGGCAGGATCAGGATCACGGCCTCGAAAAATCGCTCGACATGACGAAGCTGCTCGACCTTTGCAAGCCGGCGATTGAGCGCGGCGAGAAAGTTCGCGCCGAAATGCCGATCATCAATGTTAACCGCGTCGTCGGCACAATCACCGGCAGCGAAGTGACAAAAAAATACGGGCCGGCGGGGTTGCCTGAAGATACGATTCATCTCAAGTTCAATGGAAGCGCGGGCCAAAGCCTCGGCGCGTTCATGCCACCCGGCATGACGATTGAACTTGAAGGCGACGCAAACGATTACTTGGGTAAAGGTTTGAGTGGCGGTAAACTAATTGTTTACCCACCGAAAAGTTCCACGTTCGTCGCCGAGGAAAACATCATCATCGGCAACGTGGCGCTTTACGGTGCGACGGCGGGTGAGACGTTTGTGCGCGGCATGGCAGGAGAACGTTTCGGTGTTCGCAATTCAGGCGTGAACGCCGTCGTCGAGGCCATCGGCGATCATGGTTGTGAATACATGACCGGCGGGCGGGTTGTTGTTCTTGGCAAGACCGGACGTAATTTTGCGGCGGGCATGAGTGGCGGCGTGGCTTACGTTCTCGACGAGGTCGGAGATTTTTCGACGCGCTGTAATATGGAATTGGTCGGCCTAGAAAAACTTTTGGACGATGACGAAATCGAAGAAGTCTGGAAATTGATCCAACGGCATCAGACTTACACGCAAAGTGAACGTGCGGCAAAAGTCCTGGCTGATTGGAAAAATCTCGTGCCGAAATTTGTGAAAGTATTGCCACACGATTTCGCTCGCGTTCAAAAAGCCATGAAGAATGCAGAAAAAAAGGGTTTAAGCGGCGACGACGCCATCATGGCTGCGTTTGAAGAAAACGTGCGCGACATCGCGCGCGTTGGCGGCGGTTAATTTAAATCAATTGAAAACCTGATTTAGAAAAATGGGAAGCCCCAGAGGATTCATCGAGTATTTGCGCGAACTGCCAAAAGACCGTCCAGCTGGCGAGCGCGTTGCGGATTGGAAGGAATTTCATCTGCATCTGCCGGAGGCCGACCTCAAGAAACAAGGCGCGCGCTGCATGGATTGCGGCGTTCCGTTCTGCCACACCGGCCAGCTCGTCAGCGGCATGGCGAGCGGTTGCCCGATTCACAATTTGATTCCTGAATGGAACGATTTGGTTTATCGCGGCCTCTGGAAAGAAGCGCTCGACCGTCTGCACAAGACGAATAATTTCCCGGAATTTACCGGACGCGTCTGCCCCGCGCCGTGCGAAGGTTCGTGCGTGCTCGGCATCAACGCGCCGCCAGTCACCATCAAAAATATCGAATGCGAAATCATTGACCACGGTTGGGATCGCGGCTGGGTCGTGCCTGAACCGCCAAAGAAACGCACGGATAAAAAAGTAGCCGTTATCGGTTCAGGTCCGGCCGGACTTTCTGCCGCGGCACAGTTGAATAAAGCTGGTCATCTCGTGACTGTTTTTGAACGCGCGGACCGTCCGGGTGGTTTGCTCATGTATGGCATTCCCAACATGAAGCTCGACAAGAACCAAATTGTTTTGCGTCGCCTGAAGCAACTTGAAGTCGAAGGAATAAAATTTGTTTGCAACACAGAAGTTGGGGGAAATTATCCGGCGGAAAAACTTTTGAACGAATTCGACGCTATCGTTCTCGCGACCGGCGCAACCAAGCCGCGTGATTTGCCAATCGAAGGCCGCAACCTTAAAGGCATTCACTTCGCGATGGATTTTCTTACCGCAAACACGAAGAGCATTTTGGACGGCCATAAAAACGGCAATTTTATTGATGCCATGGGCAAGGACGTGGTGGTCATCGGCGGTGGCGACACCGGCACGGATTGTGTCGGTACTTCGGTTCGGCACGGCTGCAAGAATTTGGTGCAAGTTGAAATTTTACCGAAGCCGCCACTCGACCGTGCCAGAGACAATCCGTGGCCGGAATGGCCGAAGGTTTATCGCCTTGATTACGGCCAGGAAGAGGCCGCCGCAAAATTCGGCGGCGATCCGCGGGTTTACTTGACCACCGCCACAAAATTTGAAGGTGACGCGAATGGTCATGTTAAGAGTGTTCACACCGTCCAAGTGCAATGGGAACGAAACGACAAAGGCTGGTTCATTCCGAAAAATATTCCAGGCACGGAAAAGATTTTGCCCGCCCAACTCGTCCTGCTGGCAATGGGTTTTCTCGGACCAGAACAGCCGTTGCTCGAATCGCTCGGCGTGGAACGTGACGCGCACAGCAACGCCAAGGCCGATTTTGAGAAATACACGACGAACCTCAAAGGCGTGTTTGCCTGCGGCGATTGCCGGCGCGGACAGAGCTTGGTCGTGTGGGCCTTCAACGAAGGCCGCGGCGCGGCGCGCGAGTGCGACCGCTATTTGATGGGCGTGACGGATTTACAGTGAATGTGACGTTTCTGAAACTTATCCTTGACTTGGACTGCATGAGTATTTAGAGTCGTCGGTGGATTGAGGCAATGAGCCATTTCCAAAATTGATTCGCGGGCACGGACTGATTTCCAGTTGTGTTCGTTTTTTATTTTGGAGCAGAGCCTCGCAACTCAGAACTGTTTATGGCTAGCGGAAAAGTAAAGTGGTTCGACAATAAAAAAGGGTTTGGTTTCATCGCCCAAAATTCCGGTCAGGACGTTTTTGTGCATCATACGTCCATCGTCGGCGGCGGATTCAAAACCCTGAACGAAGGCGATGAGGTTTCTTTTGAGATCATCCCCAGTGACAAAGGGTTGAAAGCGCAGAACGTCCAGCGCGTGCAGGTGCCGTAGGGTTTCGTCGTGCCTGATCCGTAAAAATTCCACGCCCGGCGATTTCCATTCGCCAGCGCGGGAGTTGGGGGATAAGTTATCCCCATGCCGGATTCATCCGCGACGCGCGTAGCGAACCTCTATGTTCACGTTCCTTTTTGCGCGCAGAAATGCGCGTATTGCGCCTTCTATTCCGAGGCGTCGAGCGGCGAACTGGTGAACCGTTACGTTGCCGCGCTCATCCGCGAACTGGAAATCGTCGCGGACGATCTCAAATGTAAAACCATTTTCTTCGGCGGCGGCACGCCATCGTTGCTTAATCTTCGGCAATGGGAACAAATTTTCCGAACAATGGAGCGGCTGAATCTGCTCGGTGCGGAGGAATTTACCGTCGAATGCAATCCCGCCACTGTTTCGCCCGACAAAGCCAAATTACTCCACGCGTTCGGTGTGAACCGGATTTCGATGGGTGTGCAGTCGCTCGACGAAAAATTGCTCGACCGGCTTGGTCGCATCCACTCGCGCGAAATGGTTTTCAAGTCGTTCGACGTTTTACGGCAAGCCGGTTTTGAAAATCTGAATCTCGATCTGATGTTCGCAATTCCAACTCAGACCATGGAAATCTGGCGCGACACTTTGAACGAAGCGATTGCCATGCAAAGCGAGCATCTGTCCAGCTACGAAGTGATTTACGAGGACGATACACCACTGTTCGCGCAGCTTAAAGCCGGCGAATTTTCCGTGGACGAAAACCTGGCGTGCGAAATGTATGAAGAATTAATTTCTAATGCGACCAAGGCAAGTTTCCAGCAATACGAAATTGCCAATTTTGCCAAAGGCTCAAAGAATGGCGAAAAAATTCCGACGCGCGCCTGCAAACACAACGTGAATTACTGGCGCGGTGGTTCGTTTTATGGGCTTGGACCAAGCGCGACGGGTTACGTTCGCGGCGTCCGGACGAAAAATTGGTCTAACACGCGGCTTTACTGCGAGCAACTGGAAAAAGGAAAACGCGCCGTTGAATCGAGTGAAAAACTGTCACCGTTGAAACGCGCGGGCGAAACGGCGGCGTTCGGTTTGCGGATGAACGCAGGTTGGCCGTTTGAAGAGTTTAGTCGTGCAACGAATTTTGATTTGCGGAACGAATGGTCGGCGGAAATGAATCAATTGGCCGAACGCGGCTGGGCTGCGCGTGACGCGGAAAAATTTCAACTCACGCCGCAGGGCTTGCGTTTTGCGGATTCGGCGGCGGAATTATTTCTGCGATGAAGCGACGATGACGGGCGAAGAATTTTTCCGGCAGAGAAATTGCCACGCGAACCAAGCGGTCAACAATGCGAGTCCGCCGCATATCATATAAGGCGGTTTGGCATTTGGCAGTTTGATATTCACGAAAAACAAGGCATTGGCGAAAATCGGACCAAGAATGCGCGCGAGGCTACCGAAACTTTGCGCAACACCAAAATTTGCGCCTTGTTCGTGCGCGGAAGAATTGAGCGAAATCATACCGAAAACTGGCGGACGGTTCAGCCCGGAGCCGATGGCGAGCAACGCGAGAACAACAAAAAGTCCAGCCATGTGCGTTTGAAACGGCAGGGCGCCCAAGCCAATCGCGAAAATTATCAAACTTCCAAAAATCAATTTTGGTTCGCCGAATTTTTTGACCAGCCGACCGACAATGCCCCCTTGAAGAATTGCCGCGATGAGGCCTGCGTAGGCGAAAAAATAACCGACGCGATAATCATTTTTGGCAAAGCCAAAGCCGTAGCGCAGAAAAAGCGGGAAGGTGAATTCAAAACAGGTGAAGCAAAATGTCGCAAAAAAGAAAACGCCGATGAGCAGTCCGAGTTTGGGCTGCGCGAGCGTGTGCGCCCATTGATTCACTTTTGGCCGGGCGGTAGCGTGTTCGGAATTTTGTTTCCGGCTTTCGCCGAGGATGAACCAGCCCAGAATAAAATTCGCGGCGCAAAAACAGGCGGCGACCCAGCCGGGACCTTGCCGGCCAAATTCATGCGCGGTGAATGCGCCAATCGCCGGGCCGAAAATGAAGCCGAGGCCGAACGCCATGCCGATGAGTCCCATGCGCGCGGAGCGTTTTTCCGGCGGCGAAATGTCCGCTATATAGGCAGACGCGACGGAAAGGTTCGCGCCGCAGATGCCGGCGAAGATGCGCGAAATAAGAATCCAAATTAAACCAGTAGTGCCATTCATGCCGGACGCGACGGCGAAGAGTGCGTATGAACCTGCGGCGCCAAGGTTGCTTACGAGCATAACGGGGCGGCGGCCAATGCGGTCAGACAACCGCCCCCACGCAGGCGCAAAAAGAAATTGCATCGCGGAGAACGATGCGCCGATCGCGCCGATGACCAGCCCTTTGGCAGCGAAAGTCGAACTGAAATTATCGTCGGCGTAAGTGGGCAGCAGCGGCAACACGATGCCGAAACCGATCAGGTCAATGAAAACAGACAGGAAAATGACGAGGAGTGACGGCTTGCGTTTCATGTTTGCGACCGCGCAAAGTTTAATTGCAGTTGCAAGCGAGTCAAGTTAGCCGCGGACAAATGATTTGTTAAGAACATGTCATTAAGATTCAATAAGTCAGATTTGATGTGACGTAAAAATTTCCGCTTTGTTAAGACATGATTGACTCCGTTTCAGACAGTGCAGGCGCGGCGGCGGATTTGAAAAAGGTGCGGCGACAGAAATCAGCTCGCGTGGACGCTCGTCCCACCATTGACCGGTTGCCACCACATTCGCCGGAAGCGGAGCAGGGCGTTTTGGGTTGCGCGCTGCTTTCGCCGAACGAGTGCGTGGGTGAGTGCATCGAAAAACTCAAGGATGACGGTCAGGAAGTTTTTTACGATCTCCGGCATCAGACGATTTACGAAATACTGGCGACAATGTTCAATTCGCGCGAGGCGATTGACATCATCACGGTTCAGCAAAAACTCAAGGACAAGCAGGTGCTCGAACAGGTTGGTGGCATCGCGTATCTATCGCAGCTTCAGGATTCCGTTCCGAGCGCGGCGAACCTTTCTTATTATCTGGAAATTGTCCGCGAAAAATTCCTGCTGCGGAAAATGATCCAGACCTGCACGGAGGTAGTTGGGCGTGTTTATGATTACGAAGGCGAAGTGGACGTGCTGATGGACGAGGTGGAGC
Organism: Verrucomicrobiota bacterium; assembly: GCA_050015635.1. Classification (GTDB taxonomy): domain Bacteria; phylum Verrucomicrobiota; class Verrucomicrobiia; order Limisphaerales; family UBA11358; genus UBA11358. The sequence continues at coordinate 5,837 of JBEKBA010000054.1, read as the reverse complement.
GCGATGTTTTGCGCATCAGCGAATCGCGGGTGCAAAGCAATACATTGGGTATCAAACAACTTGTCCACCAAGCCATTGGGACAATTGAAAATTATTTTAGCCGGAGTGGGACTTTAACCGGACTGGCAACTGGCTTTGCGGATTTGGATCAGAAGACGGACGGATTGCATGGCAGCGAAATGATCGTCATTGCGGCACGGCCTTCGATGGGCAAAACGTCATTGGCGATGAACATAGCTGAACACGTTGCTATTGAAAGCAAACTACCCGTTGGTGTGTTTAGTCTTGAAATGAGTGCGGAATCTCTAGTGGTGCGTATGATGTGTTCCCTAGCGCGCGTCAGTCTGCAAAGCGTTCGCGCCGGTTTTGGAAATGAATCAGATTTTCCAAAGTTAACCACTGCGGCAGGCAAATTAGCGGGGGCACCGTTGTTCATTGACGATTCAGCGGGGCTTTCAATTTTACAGTTGCGGGCGCGGGCGCGGCGCATGTGGCAGCAACATAGTATCAAGCTTTTCGTGATTGACTACATGCAACTGCTGCATTCTACTGCGCGCCGCTCGCAAGAAAACCGCCAACAGGAAATTTCTGATATTTCCAGTGGCATCAAGGCGCTGGCGAAGGAATTAAAAGTGCCGGTGATTGTGTTGAGTCAGTTAAACCGTGAGCCGGAAAAGCGTGAAAAAGGCGCTGAACCACGCCTTTCGGACTTGCGCGAATCGGGCGCGATTGAACAGGATGCTGACGTGGTTGGCCTGCTTTACAAGCCGAACGCGGGTGACAACGAAGATGGCACAACTGGTAGGGAAGCTGATGGTGAGCAGGTGAATTTATTGATTGCCAAACAACGTAATGGCCCGACAGGTGATGTGAAATTAACATTTTTAAAATCATTTACTCGTTTTGAAAGCGCAGCCAAAATCAGCGACGAAGATGTGCCAGTAGATCGATAGACGATGAAACTGTTTCTCCGCCTTTTCGGAATCTGGCTGTTGCTCGGCTGCGCGCAAGTTCTGTGGTCGCAGACAACCGGCCCGAAAATTGACCGCGTGGACATCAAGTTCGTCGGCCCCTCTTCGGTCAGCGAACAATTCATCCGCTCCAACATCCGCGTCAAAACCGGAGACATTTATTTCCCGAACTCCACACAGGACGATGTCCGCTCGCTTTACGGCACAGAACAATTTTATAACATCCGCGTGATCACCGACCAGGCCGACGACGGCGGCGTGATCCTGACCTTTATCGTGCAGGCGCGTCCGCGAATAATCGGTATCAAATTCGATGGCAATAAAAAATTGAGCGATTCGAAGTTGAAAAAAAAAGTCACAGTGAAAGTCGGCGAACCGCTGAACGAACAGAAATTGTTCACCGACGTGCAGGAAATGAAGAAGCTTTATGAAAAATACGGGTACCCCGACACGCAGGTGAAATATGTTTTGGATATTGACGAGAATGCCGGTCGCGGCAGTGTCACCTTTGAAATCAAGGAAAGCCCGAAAACCAAGATAAGCGACGTTGCATTCATCGGCGCGTCCGCGTTTTCGCAAAAAGAATTGCGCAAACAGCTCAAGACCCGGAGGCATTGGATGTTTTCGTGGATTACGGGCAACGGCGTGTTCAAACAGGACGAATTTGACGACGACCGGGACGCGTTGTCCGAGTTTTACCGCAGCCACGGCTATCTTGATTTTGAAATCAAGGATGTGAAATTAGTCAACCCCACACCGAACACGATGGTCATCCGTTTTTTTGTTTTTGAGGGGCGGCAATACAAAGTCGGTGCCGTCAAATTCACCGGCAATAAAATTTTCAGTGATGAAGACATCTACAAAGGTTTGCAATACGTCCACAACTACGAACATTTGAAGGACAAACTCGGCCCGCACGGCCTGCCGATGGATTCGGGCGATATTTTCACGCCCGACGGTCTGTCCAAGGACACGACGGCGATGGAGGATTTTTATGGCGGCAAAGGCTACATTGATGTGCAGCAGGGGGCGACGCTGCAAATCGTCCGCATTCCCAACGTGGATACGGGCACGATGGATTTGGAATTTCAAATTGACGAGGGGCAGCAATCCTATGTCGAAAAAATTGACATTCGCGGCAATCTCAAAACCAAGGACAAAGTCATCCGGCGTGAACTGGCCATTTCACCCGGCGAAGTGTTCGACATGGTACGCGTCAAAATCAGCCAGCAGCGGCTTGAAGGTCTGCAGTATTTTAGCAAGGTTGACATGGAACCGGAGCCGACCGATCCGCCGATCTCCGGGCGCAAAAATCTGGATGTGGATGTCGAAGAACAGAACACCGGTAACTTCACGCTGGGCGCTGGTTTCAGTTCAGTGGACTCGCTCGTTGGCTTTGCGGAAATCACTCAGGGCAATTTCGATTTGTTCCATCCTCCCACGTTCACCGGCGGCGGCCAGAAACTCCGCCTCTTCATCCAAATCGGCACGGAACGGCAGGATTACGAACTCACATTCACCGAACCGTGGTTTTTGAACCGCAAGCTCCAGCTTGGCGTGGATCTTTACCGGCATCAGTTGGATTTTGAAAGCCCGAACAATATTTTCGATGAAACCCGCACCGGAGTGAGCGTGAGCTTGAAACGCGCGCTGTGGAGCGATTTCTTCATTGGCAGCGTCAGCTACACGCTCGAAGACGTGGGCATTGATTTGAATAGCGGCTTTCACGGCCCGGAAACCATAGCCAATCCAACTCCGACTTTTGTTCCGCGGAATGTCCCGCAAGCCATTCTTGACCAAACCGGCGATCATTTGTTTAATCGTTTTGACGCGACGCTCGCTTACGACACGCGCAACAGCACTGAATTGCCGAATCACGGCCAGCGGACGGAAGTGGACACCGATTTCAGCATCGGCGAAAGCACGTTTTACAAGGTGGAACTCAAATCAGATTGGTTTTTCCCCGGCCTGTTCAAAGGTCATGTGATTGAAATTGGCGGACGCTCCGGCGTCGCGGACAGTTTGAGTTCCGGCGATGTGCCGTTTTACGACCGTTATTATCTTGGCGGCCTATATTCGCTGCGCGGTTTCAAATACCGCAACGTCGCGCCCCGCGAAGCACCTTTTGGCCGTGTGCCGAACGAGCCGATTGGCGGTGACAGTTATTGGTTTGGCTCGGCTGAATACAGCGTGCCCATCATTGAAAAAGATTCCGGTGTGGATTTGCGTTTTGCGGTTTTTTACGATGCCGGTTCGGTTGCGGCGGACCCTTATTCGCTTTCAGGCCCGTTTGATGACAACTGGGGCGTCGGCATCCGTCTGAATATTCCGCATCTCGGCCCGTTGCGGCTCGACTACGGCATTCCCATTCACCATGATTCCTACAACGGCGCAGGCGGCCAGTTTCAGTTCAGCGTCGGCTACACGCGTCCATTTTAACATGAACCACAGTGTGAAACTTTTTTTGTCCGTGAAACTTGCATGTCTTGTGGCTGGTTTGACGGCACTGACAGCGTCGGCACAAACAGCGTCCACTTTGGGCAACCTCCCGCTTTACTTCGAGGCCAATCACGGTCAGGCAAATGTTGTTGCGCAATTCATCGCTCGCGGATCTGATTCGCAATTTTTAATTTCATCGACCGGAGCGCAAATAGTCTTGTGCAAATCCACCGCCGATATCGCCGCCTTGCGGATGCAATTCATCGGCGCAAATCCGTCGGCGCAAATCCGCGGTGATGCCGGTTTGCCGGGTAAAATCAATTATCTCGTCGGCAATGACCCCACCCAATGGCGTTTGGGCATTCCCACCTTCGCCAAAGTCAGTGAAGCGGAAATATACCCCGGTATCGGTCTGGTTTATTATGGCAACCAGCAGCAGCTCGAATACGACTTCACGATTGAGTCGGGCGCGAATCCTGACGTGATTGCAATTCGTTTCGATGGTGCGGACAAAATTTCCGTCAATGCGCAAGGCGAACTGGTTTTGACTTTGCCCGGTGGTGAAATTCGTCAGCCCAAACCTGTGATCTATCAAATAATTGGCGGCGCGCGCAAAGCAATCGGCGGCGACTACAAAATTCTCGACGCACATACCGTTGCCTTTTCGATTGGCCAATATGACCGCGCGTTGCCGCTGGTGATTGACCCCGTTTTGAGTTTCTCGACTTATTTTGGCGGTATTGCGGGTCAAACAGGATGGGCGGTCGCAGTGAATACTAACGATGGTTCCATATATATCGCAGGCCAAACGTTTTCCAAACAATTCGTGACTAACGGCCAGGCGTTTTCAACGTCTGGTGCATTTCAGACGAACTTCGCCGGCGGTAAATTAACTGGGGATGCTTTTGTGGCCAAATTTAGCAACTCCGGCCAAAGTTTGCTCTACCTTACTTATCTTGGAGGCAGCGACGATGATGGAGCGCTTGGATTGGCACTGGATGGTTCAGGTGACGCTTATGTAACCGGCTTCACCGATTCGACGAATTTCCCGACCGCTAATGCAATTTATCCGAGCATCGGCGGAACATTAAACAAAGCTTTCGGATTTTATCCGGTGGATGCTTTTGTTGCGGAATTGGATCCCAGCGGTTCCAATCTGGTTTATTCGACTTACCTTGGCGGTTCGGAGCAGGATGGTGCCAATGGCATTGCCGTGGATTCGGCGGGCAACGCCTATGTAACCGGCTTCACTTATTCAACAAATTTTCCGACGACCAATGCAATTCAAAATCACCTGGCTTGCACCAATTCTGTCTATTTCAACGCCAATGCGTTCGTGACCGAAATCGCCGCCGGCGGCTCGAACCTGGTTTTTTCCACCTATTTTGGCGGCACGAATTTTGATCAAGGGCGGGGCATCGCGGTGGACGGTGCCGGCTACATTTATGTGACCGGTTACACGGCCTCGACCAATTTTCCCACTTGGAACACGCCGACGAATTTGCCCGGCGGTCGCTGGCTCAACGGTTCGACGAACAGGTACAATTCTGGTTACGACGCTTTTGTCGCCAAGTTTCCGCCGTTTACCAACTGGATTTATTCACCCGCCAGTCAGGTTTATTCCATCTCCAACCTGGCAAATTCATATTCGACATTTCTTGGCGGCACGAACAATGACATCGGCCGTGCCATTGCCTGCGACGCCGCTGGCGATGCGTTTGTGACCGGCTATACGGCTTCGACCAATTTTCCGGACACGGCCACGAACATTCCCGGCCTCTACTCGTTTGTCGCCACCAACCGCACGGCAACTTTAGCCACCAACGCCTTTCTGACGGAAATCAGTTCCAACGGCTCGAACTTGGTTTTTTCCGCGCTTTTCGGCGGCAAACGCGACGATGTTGGCAACGGCGTGGCGGTGGATCCGGCAGGTGAGGTGTTTGTGACAGGGTCGGCGACCTCGACCAATTTTCCGGTTTACAACGTCCCGGGCTTCATGCGTTCGACCAATTCCGGCGAGAGTGATGCTTTCGTTATCGGGTTCAACACCAACGCCACCGCGCTGCTATATTCTACTTATCTGGGCGGCAAGAGCGACGATTTCGGCTACGGCATCGCCGTTGACGCGTCGGGCAACGCCTATGTTACCGGACAGACGCTTTCAACAAATTTTCCGACAGTTAACCCTGGTCAACCCAGGCGCAATGGCACGAACGACGCCTTTTTGTCCGAAATCCTTTTGACGATGACGCCGCCGGAGATAACTATCCAACCAACAAATCAGGCGGTGGGAGTGGGTTCGACCGTGCAACTCTACGTGGAGGTAAGCGGGACGGCACCGTTTGGCTACCAATGGCAATTCAACGGAATGAATCTCGTGAATGGAGGGAACATCAGCGGTGCCACAAACATTGACACTGGCAACAC
>JBEKBA010000053.1:0-17880 GCA_050015635.1 Verrucomicrobiota bacterium | reverse complement strand
TGGGCTTTTGTTAGCATTTCGGCTGCTTTTGGCGCGCAAGGGCGCGCATAAAAGAGCCAGTGCAACGCGATTAAGCATTGTCTGGCTGACGTGCCGCCTTTGGCCGCGCATGGCAATCAGCGACAAAGACAAATTTCAGCCGGTCTGGACTGCGGCCAAAAATCCAGGCAAGTCATACACGATGAAAACGGCATGGCCGAGCAACTTCATTTCGGCGTGCCAGTGGTGGAAGCGGCCTTGCACGGTAGCGCAGCGCCCGGCGCGCTGGTGAAGGAAAAATCAAGCCGTGAATCCTGACCACAAAACCCGTTTGATCTCTGAAATCAATAACTCTAAAAGTTGCTCTGTTAAAAGCGGGACACCCACGCGCGAATGGCTGGCGTGAATTTCCCCCCTGCCACCGGCACATGGCGGACACCGTTTGCCGCCGAAAAAAGGGAGTCCTCATTTTTCAAAAAGACCGCGCGAAAAGGTTGCAACAGATTGCAACACCGAAATTGCGTGACGATGCACTATTAACGCTAACGTGGCAAATCCGCGTCAATGCAGGGTTTAGTCAGTATTGATGCGTGGTTAGTCCGTGTTCGTGCAGCATCGTGAAGCCTTCAAAATGGATTAGCAAACCATCGCCTTCAGCCACTCGGCCATCTCTCCGTCGTTGTTAATCAATGTTGATCCGTTACATTCCAACAGGCACATATTTCGCAAGATTGCGTGCGACTGGCAAGCTCATTCGCAAAAGCCTTCATAAGGATATTGTCGTAAACGGACATGATATTTATTTCAAATCTTCAGGCCCCAGCGGTAAACGGTTGCGTCCGATTCGATGGCCGAGCAAGCCGTAGAATCCCACGTAAGCGTAGGCGATGAGCGGAACGATGAATGAAATTTGCAAACTCCAAATATCCGCGATTTTTCCCAGAGCAACGGGCAAAAGAGCGCCGCCAAGAATCGCCATGACCAGCAGTGAGGAGACTTGACTCTTGTAAATGGCCGTGCCTTCCAGCGCGAGCGAGAAAATGTTCGGCCAGCCAATGGAAGTGAACAGGCCGACACCAACAACGCACCACATCGCCAGTTTACCGCCAAAGACAATTGTAATGGCGAGCAGGACAACAATCGTCGCCGAAAAAATCATCAGCGTGCGTCCGGCCAAAGCGTTTCCAAATTGGAACAGCAACCAGCACAGTCCCAGCAGCGGCAAATAATGTTTTACAACGTCCCAGCCGCACCAGGAACCGAGGATAACGAATGCCGCGATCGGAATTGCCGCGAGAAAAATTTGCTTGTTCAATTTTCTCATTTCACTCAATTCAACCGCGCCCATAAATCGGCCAATCAACATGCCGCCCCAAAAAAGCGAAACATATTTGCTCGCGTCAATCGCACTCATGGCGGCGACATCCGGCTGGCCCAGAAAATTGATGATGGAACTGCCGATGGAAACTTCGCCGCCGACATACATGAAAATCGCAATGACGCCCAAAACGACGTGCGGATATTTCAGCGCGCCGATGCCGGGTTCGACTTTGCCTTCGCCAACATGCGGCAGATGAATGCAGAAAAAAATCGCCGCAAGGATCAGAAAAACAATGCTGAACGCGAGATAAGGCACTTTCACCGAATCCGCGCCGTGCGCGCCGGTTTTGGCAAAGTATTGAAAAATCAAATAGCCTCCGATCAGCGGTCCAATCGTGGTGCCGACCGAGTTGAACGCCTGCGCCAGATTCAAACGGCTGGAAGCAGTTCGTTCCGGCCCAAGAATAGTGACATAAGGATTGGCGGCGATTTGCAACATTGCGAAACCGAGTCCGACGATGAACAAAGCGACGAGAAACAACGGATAAGAAATGATCGTCGCCGCCGGCCAGAAAAGGGCGCTACCGGTCGCGGCGAGCAAAAGTCCGATGACAACGCCGTTCTTGTAGCCAATTTTTGCAATCGGATCACCGGCCGTTGCTGAAATTAAAAAATATAAAAGAGAGCCAATAAAGTATGCGCCGAAAAATGCGAACTGAACGAACATCGCCTGATAATAACCCAGCGTAAACGCCTCCTTGAATCTTGGAATCAAAATATCGTTGAACACGGTCATGAATCCCCACATAAAAAAAAGGATGGTCATGATAGCAAACGGCCCGCGATACGTCCGCCCGTTATCGGTTTGGGAAGGAGTTGCCGATTTTTCGATTGAGCCAGCAAGGGTTGCCATAGGTTGGTTGATTGTGATTATCGTGAAGGGTCATTTTGGATTGGCAAGCCATAACCTTCAGCCACCCGGCCATCTCTCCGCTATGATTACAAATGTCATGCCGTGTGCGATGCGAACACGGCAAAAGTTGAAATGCCACTTAGCAACCGCGTGACGCAAATTTTCCAGCTTCTTTTAATAATCTGGCGTACAGCGCGTGAATCGCCGCGTGAACAAACACACAGTCAGATTCAATTGCATCTTTCGTTAAATTTCCCGCAAAGTCCATCCGGTACACCGCCACGAGTCATCGCCAATGTATATAAACCCCATTTGTTTAAGCGCGCAAAAATTGCGCGGTGAATGCCGGAAAAACGGGTAACAATTGCGCAGCCATGGGTTCATTTTTTGGGAAAAGCTCGGTTTCTGACATTGGTATGTTAATTGCATAAAGTAAGACACCCAAATATATCCGGCGGCATATAGGTCCGGCGGCAACAATTAAACAACAAACTACGAGAGGAGAATTCGATGAAAATGAAACAACTGATGGCAATCTGTGGCATGGCAGGCATCCTGTTTTTGGGTGTCGGCAACGCGGTTGCTCAAAACGATAACGGCGGCGGAAATGGTGGCGGTTTTGGCGGAGGGCGCGGCAACTTCGATCCGGCCCAGTTCCAGCAACGCATGATGGATAATATCCGGGATCAACTCGGCTATACCAACGACACCGACTGGAACGCGGTTCAACCGCTGGTTCAAAAGGTGATGGATGCGCGCCGCGACGTGGGATTCGGCGGTGGAATGGGACGGATGTTTGGCCGTGGCAATCGCGGCGGAAACAATGACAACGCCAATGGCAACGGCGGACGCCGGGGATTTTTCGGCACACCCAGCCCGGAAGCCGAAGCCTTGCAACAGGCCATTGACAACAACGCGCCGACGGCACAAATAGGGGATGCACTCGCCAAATATCGTGCATCGCAGAAAGCCAAACAAGCCAAGCTGGAGCAAGCGCAGGAAAACCTTCGCAGTGTTCTCACGGTGAAACAGGAAGCGCAGGCGACGTTAATGGGCCTGCTGAATTAAAAATAAAATCACGCCAGGGAAGCCGGCGTTTTTCGCATGAGTGAAACTATCGCCCAGGATTCGCAATTGAAACAGTTGCTGGAACGCATGGTTGCGGGCCGGCAACTGTCTTCGATTGACGCGGATTTTTTGATTCAGGAAAAATCCCACGTTCAAACCGAGGAAGACGTTCTGCGCTGGCTGGCGAACGAATACGACCTTGCTTACACGACGTTGGACGACGTGGAACCGGACCGTCAACTGCTCTCGCTTTTTCCCGCCCGCATTTTGCTCAAGGAGGAATTGCTCCCGCTCAAGCGCACCAACGGCACGGTCGAAGTCGCCACCAGCCGGCTCTTTGCCACGCAGGGATTGGATGCGCTGAAAACCATCACCGGCCTGAATCTCAAGCCGGTTCTCACTTCGAGCGAAGTCATTCAGCGCGAAATTAAAAAGCGCCTCGGCGTCGGCGCGGACACCATCGGCACGCTCGATGAAGAAAAAGGATTTGAAGTCGTTGACGAAAATGCCGCCGACACCAATCTCGACGAAGCCGCCGAAGACGAAGCTTCGATCATTCGCTTCGTCAATCAGGTTTTGAAGGACGCCATCGAGCTTCGGGCATCGGACATCCATCTCGAACCGTTCGAGGACGAATTCCGAATTCGCTATCGTATTGATGGCGTGTTGCAGGACGTTTCCGTTCCCGCGCAACTCAAGCGCTTTCAACCGGCCATCGTATCGCGCATCAAAATTTTGAGCCATCTCAACATCGCCGAAAAACGCCTGCCGCAGGACGGGCGGATCAAAATTCGCCTCGACGCCGCCGAAGTGGACATTCGCGTTTCGATTATTCCGATGTTGCACGGCGAGGCCGTCGTCATGCGTTTGCTCCGGCAAAAAGGCACGCTTCTGGGCATGAAGCAACTCGACATGGATCAGCGCGAACTGGAATGTTTTCGCCGCGTCCTCGAATTGCCACACGGCATTATCCTCGTCACCGGCCCGACCGGCAGCGGCAAAACCACGACGCTTTACACCGCGCTCAACGAAATCAACGACGCCGTCCGCAAAATCATCACCATCGAAGACCCGGTCGAGTATCAAATGAAGGGCGTCAATCAAATTCAAGTCAACGAAAAGTCCGGCCTCACGTTCGCGCGCGGACTGCGTTCCATTTTGCGCCATGACCCGGACGTGATTCTCGTCGGTGAAATTCGCGACGCCGAGACTGCGCAAATCGCCGTGCAAGCCTCGCTGACCGGCCACCTGGTTTTTTCGACGTTGCACACGAACGACGCGTCCGGCGCGCTGACGCGGCTCGTGGACATGGGCGTGGAGCCGTATCTCGTCGCGTCGTCGCTCGAAGCCGTCCTCGCGCAACGTCTCGTGCGAGTGCTTTGCAAACACTGCAAACAGCCGGACGATTCGCCGACCGCGCAGGCGTTCAAAACCCAACTCGGTATTCCGGCGCAGGTCGCGCTTTATCGCTCCGTCGGTTGTCGCGAATGTCGCAACACCGGTTTTCATGGACGCCACGCGATTTTCGAGTGGATGGACACCGACAACGAAATCCGCCAGTTGATTTTGAAAAGTGCCTCGACCGATCAGATTCGCGATGCCGCCCGTCGCGCGGGAATGCGCACGCTCGCCGAAGACGGCTGGCGTCTTGTGCGCGCCGGAATCACAACCGTCAAGGAAGTTTTGAGCGTGACAACCGCCAAAGAGGTCGCGCGCACGACAAAAAACGAAACACTCGACGACACAACGGAAACGCCAGAGCGCCTCGCGATGGCAAAATGAAATTTTTGTTTCCTTAAAATCATATGCCCACGTTTCAATACAAGGCGTTGCGCGCAGACGGCGGGGTTGCGGAAGGGCAACTCGATGCCGCCGGGCGCCCCGACGCGTTCCGGCAGATTGAAACGCTCGGCCTGCGTCCGGTGAACCTTGCTGAAAAACCGGTTCCATCCAAAAATAATCCGGCGTTGCCCGGAAATTTTTCCTTCAAATTTGAATCCAAAAAAATTTCCGCGAAGGCGCTGGAAAATTTCACGCGGTTGCTATCAAATTTGCTCGCCGCCGGAGTCCCGTTAAGCCGCGCGCTGGTGATCCTTTACCAGGAAACTTCGTCGCCGGCGGTCGCGGCGAAATGGAGGGAAGTTCATGACCGGGTCGTTGACGGCATGTCGCTGGCTGATGCGATGGCGAAATCCCCGGAAACCTTTCCGCGCGTTTATACCGCGATGGTGCAGGCGGGCGAAACCGGCGGATTCCTGGACGTGGTGCTGGCGCAAATCGCCGATTTTCAGTCGCGCGAAAAGGAACTGAAATCGAAGGTGACGACGGCGATGATTTATCCGTGCATTTTATTGTGCCTCGCCCTCGTGGTGCTGACGGTATTGCTCACCTTTTTCATTCCAAAATTTCAGAATATTTTCAACAGCCTCCACGGTTCGCTGCCGTTGATTACGCAGATGATTATTGGAGCCAGTCATGCGATTCGCTCCTACGGATTGTTCGTCGCGGTGGGTCTGGCCGCCACTGGTTTGTTGGTGAGAACCTGGTTTGCCTCGGAAAAAGGCAGGCGCATCTGGGAAGGCCTGATTTTGCGTTCGCCGCTGGTCGGCCCGTTGATCGCGCAATTCGCGATGGCGCGTTTTTGCCGGATGCTGGGCACGTTGCTCGGCGCCGGCGTGCCGCTCGTGCAAAGCCTGAACGTCGCCCGCAAATCCATCGGCAATCAGATTCTGGTGGACGCCGTTTCGCGCTCCATCGAACGCGTGCAGCAAGGCGGTCGCCTCGGCCAGAGTCTGGCGGATTGCAAAGACCTTTTTGCCGGCTCGGTTTTGGAAATGATTTCGGTCGCCGAAGAAAGCAGCCGGCTCGACACCGAACTGGTGCGCATCGCCAACGTCACCGAAGTGGATTTGGACCGGAATTTGAAAACCGCCGTGGCCTTTGCCGAGCCACTGATGCTTTTTTTTATCGCCGGTTTCATCGGCATCATTTTCATCGGCATGTTGCTGCCGGTGCTGTCCATGAGTGAATACATCAAATAAAACCCCAAATTTATGAAAATCGAAATCAAAAATAACACGGTTCAAGCAAGAAAATTGCGCCGCGCATTCACACTGGTGGAAATGATGCTCGTCGTCGTCATCATCGGCATTCTCGCGGCACTGGTCATTCCCAAAATCGCCGGGAAAAGCGAGGAAGCGCGCATCACCGCCGCACACGCCGACATCTTCGGAGGCATCAAATCCGCGCTGGATCAATATGATGTGGACAACGGTCATTATCCAAAGAGCCTGCAGGATTTGCTCCAGCAGCCGCGCGACGCCAATAATTGGCACGGACCCTATTTTGATCCACCCCAAATCCCGGTCGATCCTTGGGGTAATCCTTATCTCTATAGTTATCCCGGAAAACATAATCCAGGCGGTTATGACCTCTGGTCCGCCGGGCCGGACGGAAAATCAGGAACTGACGATAATATTGGAAACTGGACAACCCATTAACGGGCGATGCCGCCGCGCATTCACGTTGATCGAATTGATTCTCGTGATGGCGCTGCTCGTCGTCGCCGTTTCGCTGGTGGCGCCGCGCATGGCGGGTTTTATGCGCGGACGCGCGCTGGATGCCGAGGCACGCCAACTGTTCGCGTTGATCCACGCGGGTCAGAGCCGCGCGGTTTCGGAAGGAATGCCGATGGTACTTTGGGTGAACGGGAAACAAAATACCTACGGACTTACAGCGGAAACGCCGGGGAAAAACGGCGATCCGGACGCGGAGAATTTAACGGCGGACGAAAATGTGCAAATCGCGGTGATGAACATCGGCGCGTCCGCGATGACGACGTTTCACAATCTGCCCGCGGTTCGCTTTTTGCCCGACGGCACGATTGACGAAAACAGTCCGCAAACGTTGCGGTTGACGGGAACGGACGGCAGCGGGCTTTGGCTGGTTGAATCGCAAAATCGCACAGGCTATGAAATTCGCGACACCGAAAAATAAAAAGAACGCCGCCGGGTTCACGCTGGCCGAGGTTCTGGCAGCCCTGTTGTTTCTGGCGATTGTGATTCCGGCGGCGGTCGAGGCGTTGCACGTGGCGAGTCTGGCCGGCGAAGTCGCCGCGCGCAAAGGGCAGGCGGCGCGCGTGGCCGACCGGATTTTGAGCGAGAGCCTGGTGACGACCAACTGGAGTCGAACGCAAAATGGAACGATTACCGAAGGCGCGGAGGAATTCCGCTGGAAATTGACCAGCCAGAACTGGCCGCGGGATTTGATGCAACTGGTCACGACGGAAGTGGCGTTCACCGCGCAAGGCCACGATTATTCGGTGAAAATGAGCACGCTCGCCAATTTGCAAACGGCGACCGCGACAACAAGTCCGCAACCGTGAAAATAATTTTGAACAACCCACGCGCGTTCACGCTGATCGAAATGATTCTGGCGATTGGCATCGCCGCCATTGTGCTGATCGCGATCAACGCCGTTTTTTTCGCCGCACTGCATTTGCGGGATGCGACGCAAGCCGTGGTGGACGCAGAGACGCCGGTGGATCAGGCGCTCACGGTTTTGCAGCGCGATTTACAGTGCGCCGTGGCGCCGACCAACGGCACCAGCAAAGTTTTGTCCGGCGATTTCAAAGTCGGCAGCGTCACCAGTGCCGGCATCAGCCGGCCGGCCGCGATTGAAATGTTCACGGCCACCGGCGGGTTGAGCGAAAATAAACCGTGGGGCGACATTCAAAGGGTTGATTACGAATTGAAAAATCCGGCGGATTCTTCCACACCGGGCATGGATTTGATCCGCAGCGTTACACGAAATCTTTTGCCGGTCGCGACGCCCGACGTTGAAGACCAATGGATGTTAAGCGGCGTGCAAAGCATCGAATTTTCCTGCTTCGACGGCGCGCAATGGTCTGACACATGGGACACAACCACCCTCACTTCGCCGGACACAAATTTGCCCGTCGCCGTTCGCGTGCAAATTCAACTGGTTGGAAATAAGACGCAGCCGATTGAAATCGTTGTGCCGATTGATTCGCAATCGCGCTCGAACGCAACGCTGAACACAACGGGCACTGGAAGTTGAAATGAAATTGATTCGTCCAAAATCACTTTTTGAAAATCGGGCCGCGCGCGGTTCGGTGCTCATCATTGTGCTTTGGATTGCCATCGGCCTGGTCGGCATCGCGCTTTATTTTGCGAATTCGATGACTTACGAACTCCGCGCGTCGGACAATCGTGCTTCCGGTCTGGCCACCGGGCAGGCCATCGAAGGCGCGGCGCGTTACGTCACTTATGTGCTTTCCAATTTTGCGACCAATGGCGCGGTGCCGGAAAACACGCAGTTCGCCTGTGAAGCCGTGCCGGTCGGCGACGCGCATTTTTGGATCATCGGTCGTGACCCGTCGGGAACGCCGTCGTCCGAGCCCTATTTCGGGCTCATTGACGAAGGCTCAAAACTGAATTTGAACACCGCGGGCACGAACGCGCTTTCGTATTTGCCCAACATGACCCTCGATTTTGCCGATGCCATTTTGGATTGGCGCAGCACCAATGGCGGCGGCGCGTTCAGTCTGGATTACACGGCGCTCGGTTACGTGGACAAAAATGCGCCGTTTGAAACCGTGGATGAACTGCGGCTCGTGTATGGCGCGACGATTGATTTGCTGGCCGGCAACGACATCAACCGCAACGGCGTGCTCGACTCGAATGAAAAAGATTTGAACGGCGGCGACCAGGTTGAGCCCGGACTTTTTGAATACACGACGGTTTATACGCGCGAACCGAATTTTCATGCCGACGGCAGCTCGCTGACGAATGTCAACACCGCGACGTCCGACCAATTGAGCACGTTGTTTCAGGGAGCCAACATCAGCACCACCTACATCAACACCATAATGGTCCGCCGACCTGCCACCGGGTACACCAGCCTGTTGCAATTTTATTTGAGCAGCGGGATGAACTCATCCGAACTTGCCGAAATCATCAACAACGTCACCGCCAGTTCCTCCGCCTACTCGCGCGGCCGCGTCAACATCAACACCGCCGGCGGACCCGTTTTGACCGCGCTGTTCATGGGCATTGGCGTTGACCAAAGCACGGCGGCAAGCGCGGTGCAAACCTTGTTAAATTACCGTGAACAAAATCCGGACAATCTCGGTTCCATCGCGTGGCTGGTGGACGCGCTGGGCAGAACCAGTCCGGTTGTGACCGCGCTTGAGCAGGGCGATTACATCACCACGCGCAGTTTTCAATTCACGGCGGACATCGCGGCAATCGGGCCGTTTGGCCGCGGCTACCGGCGTGTAAAATTCATTTTCGACACCAGCGATGGCGCGCCAAAAATTATTTATCGGCAGGACTTGAGCCGGCTCGGCTGGGCGCTCGGCGACAAAGTCCGCCAAACCTGGATCGCCAGCGCAACACAATGAACAACCTCTTGAAAATTAATTTTGGAAAACGCAAACGGCTGACGAGCCTGCTTGGTTTGTCGTTGGACGGCAGCCGGTTTGAAGGCGTCGTGCTCCGGCGCGCCAACGGCTCGTTGCAACTTCAGCAAACATTTGCCGTCGCGCTTTCGCTCGATCCGCTGACCGCCGCGCCGGAACTCGTCGGACGTGAAATCCGGAATCATCTCGAAGCCGCCGGTGTGCGCGAACGCCGTTGCGTCGTGGGCGTGCCGCTCAAATGGGTGCTCACCGCGCACACGGAATTGCCGCCGCTGCCGCCAGCCGACGCTGCCAGCCTTTTGCAACTCGAAGCCGAACGCGGATTTCCGTCCGACGTTGCGACGTTGCAGGTCGGCAATTCACGTTGCGCACTCGCGTCGGGCAAACAATACGTAACGCTTGCGGGAATTCCTAAAAATCAAATCGCGGTGCTGTCCCAATGTTTAACAGCGGCGAAATTGAAGCCGGTCGGTTTTTCAATCGGGCTGACGGCGCTGCAATCGCCGGGCGGGGAAAAATCCAACGGCGTGCTGGCGCTGGCGATTGGCGAAAGCGTCGTCGGACTGCAAATTACCTGCAACGGCGGGGTCGCGGCGTTGCGCGCGCTCGAAGGTGCGATTGCAAGCGAAGGCAGCCGCCGCGCGCTGCAAACCGGATTGGTTGCGCGCGAGGCGCGCATCACACTCGGACAATTGCCCGCGGAATTGCGCGACACCGTGCGGCGCATCCGCATTTTTGGCCCGCGCGATTTGGCGCAGCAACTCGCCGACGAAATGGAATTGCGTTTCGAGCCGGTGGGATTGAGCGTGGAAATGGTTGCGGCATATCCGCCAAATGAATTTGGCCTGGAGCCTCCACCGAAAGCACCGGTTTCGGCGGCGTTCAGCCTGGCGGTTCAGCGGCTCGAGGGACAAACGCCGGCGTTTGAATTTTTGCCGCCCAGGCCGACGGTGCTGCAACAATTCACCACGAAGTATTCGTCCGGCAAATTGCGGACGGCCGGCGCGGTGGCCGCAGGCATCGTCGCGATTATCGCGGGAATTTTTTTGTTTCAGGAATTTCAACTTCTGCGACTGCGTTCGCAATGGTCGGCGATGTCGGCAAAAGTCCGGGACTTGAGCGCGGCGCAGCAGAAAATTCAGCGCTACCAGCCGTGGTATGACAATTCAATCCGCAGCCTGACAATTTTGAGGCAACTTACGATGGTGTTTCCCGAAGACGGCGCGGTCACGGCCAAAACGATTGAAATTCGCGACGGAAATGCCGTGACTTGCTCCGGCACGGCAAGCGACAGCGCGGCGCTGTTGCGGACGCTGGGACAGTTGCGCGCGGCGGACGGCGTGAGCGATGTGAAGGTCGAACAAATTCGCGGCAATGCGCCGATGCAATTCACGTTTGATTTCCAATGGGGAAACGGAGGCGGCAATGAAAATTGAAAACCGCCGGAAATTTCTAATCGGATTGACGCTCGCGGTGCTGGCGCTTTACGCGGCCGACTGGCTGGTTTTTGAACCGTTGGTCAAATGGTGGAAATCGCGCGAAGCAGCCGTCGTCGAACTGCGTCGGCAGGTGAACGACGGAAAATTTTTGATCCAACATCAGGAAGACATTCGCAATCGCTGGGCGCAAATGCAGACGAACGCGCTGCCGGACAACACGTCACTGGCGGAACAGCAGGTGCTCAACGCGTTTGACAATTGGTCGCGGCAAAGCGGCGCGAGCATCACGAGCGTCACGCCACAATGGCAAAACGATCAGGACGATTATTCCACCCTCGATTGCCACGTCGAAGCGTCGGGCGACCTGGAGACCTTGAGCCGGTTTCTGTACGGCATTGAAAATGATCCGATGGCGCTGAAAATCGAGTCGCTGGATTTGAGCGCGCAGGATGACAAGGGACAGGAATTGGTTCTGGGTCTGCAAATCAGCGGCTTGGCGCTCATTTCCCAACAACCATGAAACTGCAATATAAAAATTCGTTTTGGCGGACGCGCGCGGCATGGGTGGCGGCTTTTTTGCTCGCCGGGTTTTTTTCCGGCGCGGAGCAGGCGAATCCTTCCGCAACGACGGATTTTTCCTCGTTCCAGATCATCGCGCAGCGGAACATTTTTGATCCCGACCGCTATCCGCAATCGAATGGGGTTTCACGGCGGCATTCAACGTCGCGCGTCGTGCCGACATTTACGCTGGCGGGCACGATGAGTTATCGCAAGGGCATGTTCGCGTTTTTCGACGGAACGGGTCCCGATTACCGGAAAGCCTTGCCGGAAGGCGGAACGATTGCCGGTTACACGGTGACGAAAATCACGCTGGACGGGGTTCAATTGCAGGCTGCCGGCGGAAAAATTGAAATGCAAGTGGGCGTGCAAATGTGGCAGGAAAGTAAAGGGGTGTGGCAATTGGGCGCGCCGGGCGAATTGCCCGCAACCGGAATGGATGGGGAAGATTCAACGCCGGCTTCTGATGAAACGTCCGCGCCCGTCGCGCCTTCCAGCAACGAACCCAACGATGTCCTCAAAAAATTGATGCAGCAAAGAGAACAGGAACTGAAATGAAAAAGAAAAACTTAAACTTGATATTGCAAACTCTCGTGGCCGTTTGTGCCATCTCACTGTTCACGTCCGCGGTCGCGCAAACGTCCGTCAATGATGTGCCCGACGAAACGAACGCGCCGGACGATCAGCAAACATCCTCGCCGGTGAAAAATAATGGGGTTGCGCCGGCGGCAAACCCCGCGCCGGTTTCAACTAAAAATCAAACTTCAAGCCCGGACGGGCAGACCGTTTTTGCGCCGCCTGCGGAAACGGCGGACACCAATCCGGATGAATTGCGTTTAAACTTTCACAATGTGCCCCTCGAAATGGTTTTGAATTATTTGAGCGATGCAGCGGGATTCATCATCATCATGGACACACAGGTTCAAGGCACGGTGAGCGTCATCAGCCATCGCCCGATGACACGCGATGAAACGGTGGATTTACTCAATTCTGTTCTGAACCAAAACGGCTATGCGGCGATTCGCAACGGGCGGACACTGACGATTTTGGACAAAAACGACGCAAAAACACGCGATATTCCCGTCAAGGTCAGCAACGATCCTGACAGCATTCCCAAGAACGACGAGATCGTCACGCAAATCATTCCCATCCGGTTCGTGGAAGCCGGACAATTGGTGACGGATTTGTCATCGTTCGTTTCGCCGCAGGCAACGATTGTCGCGAACCAGGCCGGCAACGCGATTGTCATCACGGACACGCAGGCGAACATCCGGCATCTGGTTGAAATCATCAAGGCGGTTGATTCGAGCGCCGAAGGCGAAACGGAAATCCGCGTGTTCCGTTTGCAATACGCGAGCCCGGACGACGTGGCCAATGAACTGGGACAAATTTTTCCGTCGGGTAACAGTTCAAACGGCGCTCAAACGCCAATCCGGTTTGGCGGCGGCGGGGGTTTCGGCGGCGGAGGTTTCGGCGGCGGCGGTCCGGGCGGATTTTTTGCGCGAATGGCGGCGGCGAATGCCGCCGGGAATGATAATGGTCAAAACAGCCGGGCGCAGAAGCAATCGCAGGTCGTTGCCGTTTCAGATCCGCGCACACAATCGGTCATTGTGACGGCGTCGAAGGATTTGATGGAACAAATCAGTGGCATGATGGAGCAACTGGACGTTCCCTCGCCGCGGGATCAAAAAGTTTATGTGTTCCACGTGAATAACGCCGATCCGTATCAGGCGGTACAGGTGCTGCAAAACATGTTCCAGACCAGCAGCACGTCGCGCAGCGGCGGCAGCGGCAGCAGCAGCAGTTCGTCGCAGACCAGCGCGCTGATGTTGCGCGAGCAGAACGATGCATCAACCACCAGTTCGTCCAGCAGCACTACCAGTTCCGGTTTCACCGGCGGCACTTCACGCAGCGGCGGCGGCGGGGCTCAATATTAAACAAACAACCGTCAATTTTATCCAAAGGCAAACTATGAAAAATCTAATCAAACATTTCAATGTTGCGGTTCTGCTGCTGCTGTTCAGCGGCGTGCCGGCCATCCACGCACAACAACGCACCGGCGGCGGCAATGGTGGTGGCGGTGGCTTTGGTGGCTTTGGCCTGTTTGGCGGTGGCGGTGGGTTCAATAATTTTAACCGCAACGGTGGCAGTTCCAGTTCCAGCAGCAGCACCTACAACAATAACGGCACGGTGGGCAGTGCGACGATTTCCGTGGACCCGGACACGCATAACATCGTTGTCATCGCCGATGAGCAGACAGGCAATCAAATCAGCAACGTCATTGCCAATCTCGACGAGCCCAAGCCTCAAGTCCTCATTAAAGTCGTCTTCATGGAAGTGGAGAATGATAATTCATTGGACCTCGGTGTCGAAGGCGGCTGGGCCAATAGCGGCCCTCTCAGCCAAAGTGCCGGCACTGTTCTGGGTCTATCCGGCTTGAATTCGGTCGTGACCAATTTCAACGCGCTGGGTCAGCCATTGTCATCCGCATTATCGGCGGGATCATCTACTTCGCCGCTGGCAAACGGCGGCCTTTACCAGATTGCCACCTCGGATTTTCAGGCCACCTTGAGGGCGGTGGCCGCGGCGGGCAACGCGCAGATACTTTCACGTCCGTCCATTCTCGCACGCGACGGACAGTTGGCGCAAATCGTCGTCGGCCAACAGATTTATTTGCCGAGCGGTGTCAGTTTCACCACGGTTGGCACCGGCAGTTCATCCATTCCCACCATTAACGGTTCGTATCAAAACGTCGGCATCATCCTTGACGTCACGCCTTACATCGGCGACAACAATTTGGTGGAAATGATCGTCCAGCCGCAAACTTCAGCGGTGGATACTTCCAGTCCCGGCCAGGTGATTGCGACCGGGGGATTGTTGGGAACCCCGATTTATGCGCCGAATCTGGACATCCGTTCAGCCGATACCGTGGTCGTGACGCCTGACGCGCAGCCCGTTGTCATCGGCGGACTCATTGGCGACACCAAATCCCGTAGCGACACCAAAGTGCCGTTTCTCGGTGACATTCCGTTGCTCGGAGATCTTTTCAAATACACCAGCAAGAGCGACGAAAAAACGGAATTGCTTATATTCCTCACCCCGCACATTGTCCAAACGCCGTCGCAACTGGTGCCGTTATCCGTCAGGGAAAGGTCTGAAGAAACTACGCTGAGCAAGTCGGTTTCCGAACAGGAACTGGATCAATTTCTCGAACGCCTGCCGGTGAAAAAAACTCCTTAACATTTTCATGGAACTCAAACGACGCAGCGCTTTGATTTACGGACTTCTGTTGGGTGTCTGGCTGGTGGTCGTCGGCTGGCAGGTTGAAGAACATCATCGCGTCAGAGAATCCGCCAAAACGGATTTGAGAAATCGCGCCGACGAAATCGCCAACACGTTAAGCGCGGTGATGCGGGCGTTGCGCTTTCGCAGCGGAGTTTTGCAGGATCGGCTCGAACCGGTGCTCAACGAATTGGTCAATGGCCGCACGAACGAACTCGCCGGTTCCAGCGATCTCGTCTCAATTGCGCTTCTGAACACCGCGGGTGAATCGCTCGTTTCATCCGGCAGACCCATGGATTTTTCGCAGAAGGATATTTTGCAGGAGGGGGAATACTGGGGACAAAACAGCGTCGTCTTTGTCAATCCCGTTTGGGGCGCGAGCGTGAATCCGGAAAGCGCGTCCAACGCCATGGTCGTTCTGCCGCCGTTCCGCGATTTCACCAACGGCATGGCGCGCGGCGAAAACGATTTTCCGGGCCACGAACCGCCGGACCAAACCAACACAGCAAGTGTTGCGAACACCAACGGCGCTTCCCCAAATCCGGCAATGCCGCCGCCATCGCCGCGCGGCGGCGGGTCGAGGCGTCCGCCGTGGCTGCGTTGGATGGATGAAGACCAGTACAAGGCTTTGATCGCAAAACGCGAGTTGCACGGTTTGGTTTTGGCCATGTCCACGGAAAATTTCCAGACCTTTTGCGCGCACGATTTATTGTTGAGATATGTGATTGTTTTTTTTGCCGGCATTTCCGCCATCGGCGTCGGCCTGGCCTGGCGCAACGTTTCCCGGACATCCGAACTTCAGATTCGACTCGTCCGTGCCAGCGAATTGAATACCCACCTCAAGGAAATGAATCTGGCCGCCGCAGGTCTGGCGCATGAAACGCGCAATCCACTCAACATCATTCGCGGCATGGCGCAAATAATTTCCAAACAAGGCGACACGCCGCCGGAAGTCCGCGACAAATCACGGGCCATCGTGCATGAAACCGACAAAGTCACCGTGCAATTGAACGAATTCATCAACTACTCGCGCCCGCGCGAGGTCCGCCGTTCGAACCTCGCGCTGAATGCCGCCGTGAACGAAGTGGTGGGCGCATTGAGCTATGACATTGAGGAAAAGAAGATTCAGGTGGAAACCGTGGGTGAACAACTTTCCATCGAAGCCGACGAGCAATTGCTTCGGCAGGCTTTGTTCAACCTGTTGCTCAATGCCGTTCAAGCCGTGGGCGAAAACGGACGGATTCAATTTTTGGCGCGGCGAACCGGCGTGTCCGAGGCGTGCCTCGAAATTCGTGATAACGGTCCGGGGGTTCCGCCCGAACATCGCCGTGAAATTTTCAAACCTTATTTTACAACCCATCAAAATGGAACCGGCTTGGGACTGGCCGTGGTTCAGCAGATTGTCCTGGCGCACAGTTGGGAAATTGAATGTCTGCCCAATGAACCGAAAGGCGCTTTATTCCGAATCACTCACTTGAAACTCGCCGCCTGATTCGGATAACTTGGGGTCGTGCCGCCTGAAATTCACAAACTTCATCCCGAAACGCCGCGTATTCTGATTGTGGATGATGATCCGGGACAGCGCAGTCTGCTGGATTCATTTTTGCGGAGTCAGGGATTCGAAACGATCATGGTGGATTCCGGCGCGCGCGCGCTGGAGACACTTCGCGCCGGGGAATTTAAGATGATGATTTCCGACGTGCGCATGCCCGGACTCTCCGGATTGGAAACGCTCCGGCTCGCGCGCAGGGAACATGCGACCCTCCCGGTTTTGCTCGTCACCGCCTTCACGGATGTTCGCGACGCCGTCGCCGCCATGCGCGATGGCGCGGTGAATTATCTGGCCAAGCCCATTGATTTGGATGAATTGCTGGCTTCCGTCCGGCAGGCCGTCGGGATTTCCAAATCTGTTCCGCTGCGCTACGATGAAAAACCATTGCCGGATTTTGTTGTCGCAAACAGTCCGCTGATGCGGGCCGTGTTTCGCGACGCGGCGTTGATTGCTCCGTCCGAGACACGCGTGCTCATCACCGGCGAAAGCGGCGCGGGCAAGGAGGTTCTGGCCGATGTCATTCACGCGTGGAGTTCGCGCGCGGCGGGGCCGATCATCAAGGTCAATTGCGCGGCTATTCCCGAAACGCTTTTGGAAAGTGAATTGTTCGGGCACGAACGCGGCTCATTCACCGGCGCCCACGCCCAACGCATCGGCCGCTTTGAAGAAGCGGACCACGGCACGATTTTTCTGGACGAAATCGCCGAGATGTCTCCCGCGCTTCAGGCCAAACTGTTGCGTGTGACGCAGGACGGACGTTTTCAACGCGTCGGTTCAAATCGCGAAATTCACACGGGCGCGCGCATTCTGGCCGCCAGCAATCGTAACCTTGAAGATGAAGTCAAGGGCGGACGCTTTCGCGAAGATTTATTTTATCGTTTGAATGTGGTTGAACTGAACATTCCACCGTTGCGCGAACGGCGAGAGGATATTTTGCCGCTGGCCGGCCGCTTCATTGAAGAATTTGCCAGGGGCCGCGCCCGATTTTCAGAATCGGTTTCCGCCTGTCTGGAAAATTATTCCTGGCCGGGCAACGTGCGCGAGTTGCGCAATGCGATGGAACGCGCTGTTTTGCTTTCACGCAGCGAACTCATTTTGCCGGAACATTTGCCCGCCCGCGCGCGCGCCGCTGCCGGGCAGCCCCAGGCTCCGGAACCGGTTGACTCGGAACGGCTCGATGAAATTGAACGGCAGGCCATATTGCAGGCGTTGCGACAGCACGACTTCAACCGCACCGAAACGGCGCGAACTCTTGGCATCAGTCGCCGCGCGTTGCTTTACAAACTCCAAAAATGGCGAGAGTTGGGTTACAGCGTGGAATAAAACC
>JBEKBA010000052.1:0-18058 GCA_050015635.1 Verrucomicrobiota bacterium | reverse complement strand
GCGTTGCATCGAATTAAGCCACATACTCCACCGCTTGTGCAGGCCCCCGTCAATTTCTTTGAGTTTTAACCTTGCGGCCGTACTTCCCAGGCGGCGCATTTAACGCGTTAGCTTCGCCACGAACGGGGTCGATTCCGCTCACAGCAAATGCGCACCGTTTAGGGCCAGGACTACCGGGGTATCTAATCCCGTTTGCTCCCCTGGCTTTCGTGCCTCAGCGTCAGGAAGTGTCCAGAGACTCGCCTTCGCCACTGGTGTTCCACTTGATATCTACGCATTTCACTGCTACACCAAGCATTCCAGTCTCCCTTCCACTCCTCTAGCCGGATAGTATCCAACGCAGTTTCCGAGTTAAGCTCGAAGATTTCACGTCAGACTTACCCGACCGCCTACGCACCCTTTACGCCCAGTGAATCCGAACAACGCTTGGGACCTCTGTATTACCGCGGCTGCTGGCACAGAGTTAGCCGTCCCTTCCTCTTCCGCTACAATCAATGTTCCACGTGTTGGGTGAAACAATTTGTTCGCAAATGACAGGGGTTTACAGGCCGAAGCCATTCATCCCCCACGCGGCGTCGCTCCTTCAGGCTTTCGCCCATTGAGAAAAATTCTCGACTGCTGCCACCCGTAGGTGTCTGGACCGTGTCTCAGTTCCAGTGTGACTGGTCGTCCTCTCAGACCAGCTACCCGTCTTAGCCTTGGTGAGCCGTTACCTCACCAACTAGCTGATAGGCCGCGGGCTCATCGTGAAGCGCCAGGCCTTGCGGTCCCCAGCTTTGAAAATTAAAAGATGCCTTTCAATTTTCACATCCAGTATTAGCTCGCCTTTCAGCGAGTTATCCCAGGCTTCACGGTAGATTGCCCACGTGTTACGCACCCTTGCGCCACTCCGACCTCAAAATATTGCTACTTTGAAGTCAGCGTTCGACTTGCATGTCTTATCCACGCCGCCAGCGTTCGTTCTGAGCCAGAATCAAACTCTCCGTATAAAACGTTAGTTGATTCCTGCCTGATCGTAAAATCAGACAGCTTTACTTTAATGGTTAAAACCTTCTTAATCAGCCAACTAACTGGCCAATCTTGAAGGGGCTCTTACTAATCGCACAATTCAATTTTCAAAGAGCAGCGGGTGTTAAAAACACCCAAAAAGCGCATCGAAACCCGCCCAGCCCCCCTTCCCGCTTAAGGGACAAAAAAACCCGAGCGCCGAACATCATTTTCTACCCGGCATCTCAGATTCGAGTTTTTAGGGCACGTAATTTATCAAACCCGCGCCGCTTGTCAACTGGCTTTTACCAGCCGTCTGTCTGCTTTCGCAAACAGGCGGACGGAAAATCTATCAGACTGTTCCAATCATGCAAGAGATTTTTTAATTATTTTTTGCACAATCAAAATGCCCTCAAAACCACTGTTCGCTGTTTTTTCTCGCGCTTGAACGGCCTATGCTTATCGTTTACCTGATTACAAAATTTATGAGGACCACAAATAAAATGTCGCTGGCGGTTTCACTGGCTTGCATTTTTCATTTTGCACTGGGATGGCCTTTTACGGCCCAAGCTGCGACCAACGAAATTTCCACCGGACAAGGCGTGTTGCGCGCCACATTGACCAACGGTCTGCAAGTCATCATTGTCCGCAACACACTCGCGCCCGTTGTCACAACACTGGTTAATTATCGTGTCGGTTCGGACGAAGCACCTGCCGGATTTCCCGGCATGGCACACGCCACCGAGCACATGATGTTTCGCGGCAGCCCCGGTTTGTCCGCCGACCAACTCGCTGCCATTTCTGCCGCTTTTGGCGGCGATGATGACGCCGATACGCAGCAAGCCGTCACGCAATATTTTTTTACCACACCCGTTGAAAATTTGGAAGTGGCCCTGCGTGTTGAAGCCACGAGGATGCGCGATCTCTTGCCCGATGAATCACTCTGGAACAAGGAGCGCGGTGCCATCGAACAGGAAGTTGCGCAGGATTTATCGAATCCCGAATACGTCTTTTACGAGCAACTTTTGGCTGCCGTGTTCAAAGGCTCGCCATATGAACACAGCCCGCTCGGCACGCGCCCGTCGTTCGACAAAACGACTGATGCTGACTTGCGAAAATTTCACAACACCTGGTATGCACCAAACAATGCCATTCTCGTGATCGTCGGCAACGTGGAGCCACAACAGGCATTGGAACAGGCGAAGAAAAATTTTGACCAAATTCCATCGAAGCAACTGCCCGCGCGTCCCGAATTTAATTTTTCACCGGTCAAACCGGACACGCTGAAGCTCGACACGGATTTACCGTATGGACTGACCGCGATCACGTTTCGTTTTCCCGGCGCGGACAATCCCGATTTTGCCGCCGCGCAAATTTTGTCCGACGTGTTGAGCAGCCAGCGCGGAAAACTTTATGGCCTCGTGCCACAAGGCAAGGCGCTCTTCGCGGAATTTTCCTACGACACGCTGCAAAAATCCGGTTTGGGCTATGCGATTGCTGGATTTCCGGCGGGCGGCGATTCGACCAATCTGCTGGAACAAGTGCGAAATATTTTGGCCGCTGAAATCACCGATGGTATTTCAATTGATCTGGTTGAAGCCGCGAAGCGTCGAGAAATTATCAGTGCTGAATTACAAAAAAATTCTGTTTCAGGATTGGCCTCCGCATGGTCGGACGCCGTTGCCATTGAAGGGCGAAATTCGCCGGATGACGACATCAACGCGATTCGCCAAGTGACCGTAGCCGATGTTAATCGGGTCGCAAAAGGATACTTGAATTTTGACCATGCCATCAGCGCGATCCTCACCCCACGACCGTCCGACAAACCGATTTCGTCGAAGAGTTTTGGTGGAGGGGAATCGCTTGTATCCTCAAAAAATAGCAATGTCGAATTGCCCTTCTGGGCGGAAAGAATCACCAAAAAACTTCCAGTTCCCGCTACGACGCTGAATCCGTTCGTCATGAATTTGCCCAATGGAATCAAGCTGATCGTAGAGCCGGAAACCATTAGCGACACTGTCAGCGTTTATGGCCGCGTGAAAAACAATCCGAAGGTGCAAATGCCTGACGGCAAGGACGGCGTGGACGAGGCGCTCGATCAACTTTTTTCCTACGGCACAAAATCGTTGGATCGGCTCGCGTTTCAAAAGGCGCTGGACGACATCGGCGCGAATGAGTCGGCGGGCGCGGATTTTTCGCTGCAGATTTTGCCCGATCAGTTTGAACGCGGGGTACAACTGCTCGCGGATAATGAACTTTCCCCGGCGCTGCCCGAAGATGATTTTAAAATCATCCAGCCGCAACTGGCCGCAAGCGTCGCCGGCGAACTGCAAAGTCCCGATCACCTCGCCGACCACGCGCTGACCGCCGAGTTATTTCCGAAACTTGATCCCGCGACGCGCGAAACAACTCCAGCCACCATCAAATCGCTCACGATCGACGACGTGAAAAATTATTACCAAGCCGCGTTTCGTCCTGACCTTACAACGATTGTCGTCATCGGCAACGTTGTACCGGAAAACGCCGTTGCCGTCATTTCAAAATATTTCGGTGATTGGAAAGCCAGCGGAGAAAAACCAAATACACTTTTCCCGCCCGCGCCGGCGAATTCAGTTTCCGTGACGCATGTGCCGGATGCCAGCCGCGTGCAGGACAAAATCACTTTGGCGGAGACACTACAATTGACCCGGACAAATGAAGATTATTACGCGCTACAATTGGGCAACCACGTTCTTGGTGGCGGATTTTACGCGACGCGGTTGTATCGCGACCTGCGCGAAAAAAGCGGGCTGGTTTATTTTGTGGATTCCTCGTTCACCGTCGGGCTGACGCGCGGTATTTATCAGGTGGAATACGCCTGCGACCCGCCGAATGTTTCCAAGGCGCGTGCCGTTATTTTGCGCGATCTCAAAGACATTCAGACGAAGAAAGTGAGTTCGCAGGAATTGCAGCAGGCCAAGCTGATGCTGCTCCGCGATATTCCGCTGGCTGAATCGAGCGTAGATTATATTGCGCAAGACTGGCTCGCATATTCGGCGCTGGGGCTACCGCTCGACGAACGCGTTCATGCGGGACATATTTTCGTCAAGCTTGACGCCAAGGATGTCCAGAATGCCTTTGACAAATGGCTTCGTCCCGGCGATCTCGTACAAGTGACGCAGGGGCCCGAACCGAAATAGGAAAGTCTTTTTTTATGAAAATGCGCGACCCCAATTCATGAATTTATGTTCCCTTACGTCGCAATGGCCAAAGACAAAAGCTGGCAGCCCGGTCCTTACGAAAGCGTCGAGTTGATGGTCTTACACAAGCATGAAGACACCGGAGGCGTCGTGGTGCTGCGCAGGTTCAAGGCTGGTCATACAATTCCGGCACACACACATCCGAACGCGAACGAATGGGCGTATGTGCTCTCGGGCGAATGGGAAGAATCCGGTGTCAGTTATACCAACGGCTCGTTGTTTTACGCACCCAAGGGCGTAAAGCATGGCCCACACATTGCGCGAACGGAAGTCATCAGCCTGACGATCTTCGATGGGCCGCTAACAGTCGTATGAGTGCGTTTCCCGTCAGTATAGAGAAGGAAAACCAGCTCGCCCAACGCATGGCTGCGATGGGCGTGCGCGAAACCGACATCGAAGAAAGTTTTGTCCGTTCCGGCGGTCATGGCGGGCAGAACGTCAACAAAACTTCCACTTGTGTGATGTTGCTCCACCGTCCGAGCGGCGTGCAGGTAAAATGTCAGAAGACGCGTCAGCAAGGACTCAACCGCTTCATCGCCCGCCGCCTGTTGCTCGACAAAATTGAAGCAATGAAAAATGGTTTTGTGGCCGCGCAACGCACCGAGATTGAAAAAATCCGCCGCCAGAAACGCAGACGCTCCCGGCGCGCTAAAGCTCAAATGCTCGCCGACAAATCCCATCGCTCGGACAAAAAGGCCGCAAGACGTTCAGTTACGCCGGAATGAAAAGATAATCAGAGATTGTATGTACCCGGTTTGGGCTATTCTGGCAATGTGTCGGTCCATGAACATACTAATCGAAGACGTCAAGAAGCTGGAATATCTCACCAGCAGCAATCTGTGGACAAAAATGCCGCCAAAGGCAACGGGAATTGCCTTTGCCGCTGCGAAAAAGTGACTAATGAAAAGCCAAAATGCAGAAGGGCAATTTCAAATTAAGACACTACCTCAGGCAGCGGCGGTTTGCGCAGCGGCTAAATCCTGTTTGCGTTGGCGAAGACTGTTGAAAAATTCGTAGCCTTCACGGCAGCGGCGCACCAAAATGTCCTTGTCCTCGAGCATCGTTTTGATGATGCGCAGAATCGGTTTCGGGCGCAGATAATAGGTGCGATAAAAACGATCCACGTCCTCGAAAATCTTATCCTTGCTCAAGCCCGGATATTCGAGCGTGCTTTGTTGCAGGCCGTCGTTTTCCACAAGATCAGTCTTGTCCTTCTTCACGAACCAGCCGTTTTGCTTGGCCGTCTCGTAAAGCTCCGTGCCGGGATACGGCGCGGCGAGCGAGACCTGCAAACTGAATACGTCGAGTTCCTTCGCAAAATTAATTGTGTTTTCGATAGACTTTTGCGTTTCCACCGGCAAACCGAGGATGAACGTGCCGTGAATCACGACGTCCGCGCGATGACAATCCTTCGTGAAGCGACGCATTTCGTCCATCGTCACGCCCTTTTTGATGCGCGTAAGAATGTCGTCGTTGCCGCTCTCGTATCCGACGAGGAACAAGCGTAGGCCGTTGTCCTTGAAAGATTTTATCGTGTCGTAATCGAGGTTCGCGCGGCTGTTGCAGCTCCAATGAACGCCGAGTGGCGCGAGTTTCTTGGCGATCTCTCGCGCGCGCGGGAGATTCGCCGTGAACGTGTCGTCGTCGAAGAAAAATTCGCGCACCTGCGGAAAAAGTTTTTTCATGTAAGCCATTTCGTCCGCGACGTTTTGCGGCGAACGGACGCGATATTTGTGCCCGCCGATGGTTTGCGGCCAGAGACAAAACGTGCATTGCGCCGGACAGCCGCGGCCCGTATACATCGAAATGTAGGGATGCAGCAGGTAGCCGATGAAATACTTTTCAATCTGTAAATCGCGTTTGTAGACATCCGCGACCCACGGCAGCGTGTCCATGTTCTGAATCATTTCCCGCTCGGGGTTGTGCTTGATCTTGCCGTCCTTGTCTTTGTAGGAAAGTCCGGCGATGCTCGCGAGGTCGCGGTCTTCGGCGACTTCCTTGCAGGTGAAATCAAATTCCTTGCGGCCAACCCAATCGATCGCGGGTGATGCCTTCAATGTTTCCGTCGGCAAAACCATCGTATGCGCGCCGACGAAACCGATTTTCGTGTCTGGATTCTGCGACTTGATGGCTTCAGCGACCTTGCAATCGTTTTTCAACGACGGCGTGGATGTGTTGATGATGACGTGATTGAAATCTTTTGTGATGGTGAGGGTTTCCGCCATGCCGACGTTGTGGGGTGGGCAGTCGAGCAGGCGGGAATTCGGTGTAAGCGCGGCGGGTTGCGCAAGCCACGTTGGATACCAATAGCTGGTGACTTCGCGCCGCGCCTGATACCGCGCGCCCGCGCCGCCATCAAAGCCATCGAATGATGGTGGCGAAAGATAAAGTGTTTTGCTCATTTTCTTTTCAACAATTTACTCGGCTCGTGCATCAGTTTTTTTTTTGTCTTTGATCTTTGCCAGCAACTTATCGCGTTCGGATGTGTCGCTCGTGCCACAGTGACTACCAACATGCGCCTCATGCTGAGGTTCGTCCTCCTTGTGCACGAATGCTCCACGTGCACCGGCGGCAGGAGAATTGATTGCTGCTTTCGCTTCGGCCAGATGGCCTTTGCCGATGGTAACGCCGTTGTAGGCGCGCTTTTCCAATTCCGGAGAAGCCGAGCACGGCTTCGGTTTTGCGCCGAAGTTGTATTTGAAATTTTTCCAGTTGTCGCCGGACTGATAATTTGTACCAAGCGCGCCGCTGGGATCGTAACCGCAATGCACCATGCAATGTTCGCAGCGCGGATCACGCGCGACGCCGTTCACAACGCCGTATTTTTCCCACTTCACTTCGCGCAACATTTCCTGATAGCCGCCGTAATGACCGTCGGTCATCAGATAGCACGGCGCTTTCCAGCCCTTCACATTGAAAGTCGGAATCGCCCACGCGGTGCAGGTCAATTCGCGTTTGCCCGCGAGAAATTCCTGATAAACCGGCGTGCCAAAGATGGTGAATGCCTTGCCCCATTGTTCAATCTTGGCGAATTTTTGCCGCGTCATGTCGCGCGTAAGAAAAAATTGTTTCGGGTCTTTGCCAAGTCGTTTGGCCATGTCTTTCTTCGCGGCATCGTAATCATAACCGGGTGAAATCGTATGGCCGTCCACCTCAAGCGAGCTCAAATACTTGAACATATCCTCAATTTCCTGCACGTCGGTCTCCTTGTAAACCGTCGTGTTCGTTGCAACCTGATAGCCAAGAATCTTCGCCATCTTAATGGCTTCGATGCACTCCTTGAAAACGCCTTCGCGTTCGACAATCAAATCGTGCGTGAATTCCAAGCCGTCAACGTGGACATTCCAATACATCCATTGCGTCGGACGGATGACGTTTTTTTTGCTCGCAGCTTCGTCGCATTTGCGGATCGCCTCAGCGTCCTTGTCGGAAATCAATTTCGCTTCGAGCAGCTTTTTCAGCTTCGGCTCAAGTAACGGCGAATAAATTGCCGCGAGATAATCGCGCATCTTTTTCCGCATGAACATACCGTTTGTGCATACGTAAATGACACGGCCTTGCTCGAGCAAACCGTTGATGAGTTCCTCAATCTTCGGATAAATCAGCGGTTCGCCGCCACAAATCGAAACCATCGGCGCATCACATTCCACTGCGGCTTGAAGGCATTGTTCCAGCGGCACCATATCCTTGAGCGACGTGGAATATTCGCGGATGCGCCCGCAGCCGGTGCAGGTCAAATTGCAGGTGTGCAGCGGTTCGAGCTGCAAGACCATGGCGAACTTCGGCGTCTTGCGGAGCTTGTGTTTGATGATGTGCCCGGCGATTTTTTTTGTCAGCGCAAATGGGAATCGCATAAAATTATTTTGTGGAAGCGAACTCTTTGGTGGATTCAGGCGATAAAATCGGCACGTTGGTCTTTGGCGGATCGGCTTTCATGATTCCCGGCAGCAAAAATGTCGCGGGCGAAATGCTGGTGCCGGCATTGATGCCGCTGCAACCGGAACTGAACAGCGCAAGTGCCATCAGCATTGCCAGCCATAGAAAATTCCAATTTAATCTCACCTGTCCAGTATAAAACAGCCGGACGCGATGGCAACTTTTAATTCTGAATATGAACGCGCTGTGAAATGGAAATTTGCCGGCGCAATTTTTCTTTTCGCCGCTGCCGGAGCAGTTCTTGCCGATGACACGCAGAATAAAATTTTCGCCGGGCGCGCCGAGGTGGAATTTCATCGCGCACAAAAACAATTCCATTCGAATACAAATAATTCCGAATCTGCGTGGCAATTTGCCCGTGCGTGTTTTGATTTCGCTGGCTTCGCCACGGACAACACCGGGCGCGCCGCCATTGCCAATCAAGGCATTACCGCGTGCCGACAACTTATCGCGCGCGACACAAATGCGGTCGCCGCGCATTACTATCTCGGCATGAATCTCGGTCAGCTTGCGCGCACCAGAAGTCTGGGCGCGCTGAAAATCATCCGTGAAATGGAAAGTGAATTCAAAACGGCGGCGAAGTTGGACAATCAGTTTGATTACGCCGGGCCGGAACGAAATCTCGGCTTGCTCTACCGCGATGCTCCCGGCTGGCCGGTGAGCGTCGGCAGCCACCGCAAGGCGCATGATTTTCTGAAACGCGCCGCGACCCTCGCGCCGGACTATCCCGAAAATCTTTTAAACCTCGCCGAGTCGTATTTGAAATGGAACGAACGCGAAGACTCGAAACTGGCACTAAATGCGCTCGACGCGCTCTGGCCGACTGCGCAAAGAAATTTCACCGGCGAAAAATGGGAGCAAAGCTGGGACGACTGGTCAATGCGACGTAACGACGCGCACAAAAGGCTCGACAAAATTTTGATGTCCGCCAAACCGGCGAAAAATTCGCGTTGAAAATAAACTGAAATTTTCTATGGCTGCAACCGCACAGGTGAATTATTGTCTCCGATGTCGGCGTTGGGCGACAATCGCAATATCATGGCCAAAAAACTTATCGCGGCGTTGACTGACACGACCTTGTTTTTGCAGGAATGGCTCGCCAATCCACAGCGGACGGGCGCGGTCGCGCCCAGTTCCCCAAAACTCGCCGCAGCGATGGCGCGTTGGCTGCCGTCCGACCCGGGAAGTTACGTGCTCGAACTCGGCCCCGGCACCGGCGCGGTCACGCAGGCGCTGCTCGAACGCGGCTTGCGTGAAGATCGTCTGGTTGCCATTGAACGCAATCCGAAAATGGTGCGACTGCTGCGGGAAAAATTTCCGCGCGCGCACATTATCACCGGCGACGCCTGGCATCTGGATGGTTTGCTGCGCGAGTACCACGAGCCAATTGAATCTGTCGGCGCGGTGATTTCCAGTCTGCCATTACTGAATTTTCCGCCGGAAGAAGCCGAATCGCTGGCCAAAAAAATCCGTGCCATTTTGCAGCCACGGGGCAACTGGGTTCAATATAGTTACAATATCAGCAAGAGGCAGCCGCGCGGTTCATCTCGTTTTCAATTGCGCGCCTCGAAAATCGTCTGGCTAAACCTTCCGCCAGCACGCGTTAGTGTTTTCCAGAAGTAAGTTCTGCAACCGCAATCTTCGGCTGCGTCCTTAATTTAGAATTATTCTAAATATTGACAGACCTTGAGCTCACGTTTATTTTGCTTGCGTAATGAATTTGGTCGAGAAAAAATTGAACAACCGCCTGACTGAACAGTTGAGCACAAGCGGCTTTCGTTTCACGCCGCAGCGCCAGCACGTCTATGACGTGATTCTGCACAAGCGCGATCATCCAACAGCGGAAGAAGTTTTCATCCGTTCCAAACGCACGATGCCGGAGATTTCCCATGCTACTGTCTACAATTGCCTCGACGCGCTGGTGAAATGTGGTCTCGTTCGCCAAGTTCAATTGGAACGCGGCGCGACGCGCTTTTGTCCGAACATGGAGGAACACTGCCATTACTATTGCGACGCATGCGGTGAAGTTTTTGACGTAGCTCTTCCGTCGGACTCAACCGTCATGCCGCGACCGAAAGGATTCAAAGTGGACCATTACGACATTGCCGTTCACGGCCTTTGCGCTGACTGCGCCGGCAAGCGGAAGAAATAATTTAATGAGCACCGCTACAGAAGCAATCGAGGGATTAGTCCAGAAGGAATACAAATACGGTTTCTACACGGAAGTGGAAACCGAATCCGCGCCACCGGGCTTAAATGAGGACATTATCCAGCTGATTTCGCGCAAGAAAAACGAGCCGGAATGGCTGACCGACTGGCGGCTCAAGGCGTATCACCACTGGCTGACTTTGGTAGAGCCGACGTGGCCAAAGGTACATCACGAGAAAATTGATTATCAGGACATCACTTATTATTCCGCGCCGAAACAAAAAGGCGACGGTCCGAAAAGTCTCGACGAAGTTGACCCGAAACTTTTGGAGGCTTACGAAAAACTTGGCATTCCATTGCGTGAACGCGAACGGCTCGCCGGCGTGGCCGTGGACGCGGTGTTTGATTCCGTTTCCGTCGGCACGACGTTCAAGAAACAGCTTGCCGAAAAAGGTGTCATCTTCTGCTCGTTCAGCGAGGCCGTGCAGGAACATCCCAATCTCGTGCGCAAATATCTCGGCATGGTCGTGCCTTACACGGACAATTTTTTTGGCGCGCTGAACTCCGCCGTTTTCACCGACGGTTCGTTTTGTTACATCCCGAAAGGAGTGCGTTGTCCAATGGAACTTTCGACTTATTTCCGCATCAATGCCGCAAAATCCGGCCAATTTGAGCGCACACTTATCGTCGCCGACGAAGGCGCATCGGTGAGTTATCTCGAAGGCTGTACCGCGCCGATGCGCGATGAAAATCAATTGCACGCGGCGGTCGTCGAACTCATTGCGCTCGACGATGCCCAAATTAAATACTCGACAGTGCAAAATTGGTATCCGGGCGACGAGCACGGCAAAGGCGGCATTTACAATTTCGTGACCAAGCGCGGATTGTGCAAAGGCAAAAACTCGAAAATTTCATGGACGCAGGTTGAGACCGGTTCGGCGATCACCTGGAAATATCCAAGCTGCGTTTTGCTCGGCGACAATTCCATTGGAGAATTCTATTCCGTAGCCGTCGTGAACAATTTTCAGCAGGCCGACACCGGCACGAAAATGACGCACATCGGTAAAAACACACGCAGCACGATTGTTTCGAAAGGTATTTCCGCCGGGCGCGGACAAAACAGTTATCGCGGCCTCGTGAAAATCCAGAGGACTGCGACGAACGCGCGGAATTTTTCGCAATGCGATTCGATGCTCATCGGCAATAAATGCGGCGCGCATACATTTCCTTATATCGAAGTGAAGAACACGTCGTCGAGTGTCGAGCACGAAGCCTCAACTTCAAAAATCGGTGAAGACCAGATTTTTTACTGCAATCAGCGCGGGCTTTCGACGCAGGACGCTGTCAACATGATCGTGAACGGGTTTTGCAAAGAAGTGTTCAAGGAACTGCCGATGGAATTCGCCGTCGAAGCGCAGAAACTTCTGGGCGTGAGTTTGGAAGGGAGCGTTGGCTAAAATGACCCTGAACAAGGAAGAACAAATAGTCATTTTATTTGCGCTTCACAGTTTGGGTGGGAAAGCCAAAAAGCATCGAGTGATACATTATATCAATCAAAATGACCTGCTTTTCCAAAAGCCAGACGATAACAAGCTTGTTTCGAGCAATGAATCAAGATTTGGCGTGGGCCAGAGAGAGCCTGAAAGAGAAAAAACTTCTGGACATGCCAGAACATGGAGTTTGGAGAATTACAGTCGAAGGACGGCAGCAACTTTACAAACTTGCTGAAAGAGCCGCTAAACTATCAGTCGAAAGTAAGGAAAATCTGAAGGCTGAAGTGGAACGATCGAATTCAAAATTTATTGAGAAGTTAATCATGTTGGGACAGTCAATTGATCAGACCGATTCTGCAAATTCAAAATGAGCAAACCAATACTCGAAATCAAAAATCTCTTGGCGGGTGTTGAGTGCAAACAAATCCTCAAGGGCGTCAGCCTCACCATCAACGCGGGTGAAGTCCACGCCGTCATGGGACCGAACGGCAGCGGCAAAAGCACGCTCGCCGCGGTACTTGCCGGGCGTGACGGTTACAACGTGACTGGCGGCGAGGTGATTTACAATGGCGAGGATTTGCTGGAACTCGATCCCGAGGAGCGCGCGCGTGAAGGCGTTTTTCTCGCGTTCCAATATCCGGTCGAAATTCCGGGCGTAAACAGCACTTACTTCTTGAAGGCCGCGCTGAATGAAATACGCAAATCGAAAGGCGAACCGGAATTGGATGCGATTGAATTTCTGGATCTGGTCAAAGACAAAATCAAATTGCTCGAACTCAACGAGGATTTACTCAAGCGTTCAGTGAACGAAGGTTTTTCCGGCGGTGAAAAAAAACGCAACGAGATTTTCCAGATGGCCGTGTTGGAACCCAAGCTCGCGATTCTCGACGAAACGGATTCCGGCTTGGACATTGATGCGCTGAAAATCGTTTCGCATGGTGTCAACAAGTTGAAGACGAATGAAAACGCGCAACTGGTCATCACACACTACCAGCGTTTACTGAATTACATCGTGCCGGATTTTGTTCACGTTCTCGTGGATGGCCGCATCGTGAAATCCGGTGGCAAGGAACTCGCGCTCGAACTTGAAGCAAAAGGTTACGATTGGATTATCAAGCACCCTTGATCTAAAATTGGCGGAGATTTATGAATTTGAACGAAGATCAACGTCAGCGCGTCACGGCTTGGATTTTGCAAGGCGCGAAACTTTCAGAAATTCAAAACCGCTTGTTGTCGGAATTCGGTTTGAAACTTACTTACATGGAAGTCCGGCTGCTTGTGGATGATTTGAAATTGACGCCGAAAGACCCGGAGCCGCCCAAGGTTGTCGCGCCGGCTGTAGAAGCGGCAAAAATTGACGCCGGAAAAAATGTTTCGCCCGTCGAACCGTTACCCGTAACCGGCGGTGTTTCCGTGAACGTGGATCAATTGGCAAAACCCGGCGCGATTGTCAGCGGCAAAGTCACTTTCAGCGACGGCCAAGTTGCTGATTGGTATTTGGATAAAGCTGGACGACTCGGCGTCGTGCCGAAACAAACAGGCTATAAACCGTCCGCCGCGGACGTTCAACAGTTTCAAACCGCTCTCCAAAACGAAATTTCGAAGCTGGGTTTCTGATTTCTTGCCGCGCCTCCGCGCGCTTGGCACATTGACGGGCGATGCGTGAAAAATTTCAGGTTTGGGCGGAAAGCCTCGAAACCTTTGTCCTCGAAGTCATTTTTGGGGAGCGCCATGATTTCCGCGCGAAACTGACCCGCGGATTTTTGTTCGGCGGATCAAAACTTTTTCAGGTCCTCGTCAAAATCCGCCGCTGGCTTTACAATGTCCGCCTGCTTCGGGACAAAACGCTCGGCGTTCAAGTCATCGCGATTGGAAATCTCACTGTCGGCGGCACGGGCAAAACGCCGGTTGTGGAAAAATTTGCGCGCGAACTGCGCGACGCCGGGCGCAATGTCGCGATTCTTTCGCGCGGCTATCGTTCCAAGCCACCGCCATTTTACAAATGGCTGCTCAACAAAATTTTTTTGCGCGAAGACCAAAATCCGCCGCGCGTCGTGTCCGACGGCAAATCGCTTTTGCTCGATTCGGAAATGGCCGGCGACGAACCTTATATGCTCGCGTCCAATCTCAAGGACGTCGTCGTGCTCGTGGACAAGGATCGCGTAAAAAGCGGGCGTTACGCGATTGAAAAATTCGGCTGCGACACGCTGCTGCTCGACGACGGTTTTCAATACTGGGATTTGCGTGGTCGGCGGCATGACGTGGTTTTGATTGACCGCCAGCAACCGTTCGGCAACGAGCATCTGCTCCCACGCGGCACGTTGCGCGAACCGCCGTCGCACCTGGCGCGCGCCCAAACCATTTTCATCACGAAAAGCGACGGTCAAACGGGAGAACTTCGCCGGCGGATTTCAAAATTAAATTCCACCGCCGCCGTCATTGAATGCGTGCATCATCCGCTTTATCTCGAAGATGTTTTCACCGGCGAACGCAAGGGTTTAGATTTTTTACGCGGGCGCAAAATCGCATCGTTGAGCGGTATCGCGCAGCCAGAAAGTTTTGAGCAAAGTCTTGTGAAAATCGGCGGTGAACTTGTCTATTCCAAGCGCTTTGCCGACCATCACCGTTTCACCCAGCAAGAAGTGTTGAACGTCATCAACCGTAGTAAAAAGCGCGCCGCCGAAACCATCATCACCACGCAAAAAGACGCCGTGCGATTTCCAAAAATTGACCGGCGCGATCTGCCAATTTATTTCATGCGCGTCGAAATCCAGATTGTCAGCGGCGCGAACGACTTTCAGGACTGCGTCCGCAAAATCTGTTTCCGTTGAAAATGGACACCCTGCTTTATTGGATCGCGCGCGCGTGCGTCGCATTCATTCAAACGCTGCCGCTGAATTGGATCGCGCGCAGTGGTCGCACCGTTGGCACGCTGGCGTTCTGGTTCGACGCGCGGCACCGGCGCGTTGCGTTGAAAAACCTCACGATGTGCTTCGGCAACGAAAAATCGCCCGCTGAAATCCACGCCATCGCGAAGGAGAATTTCCGCCGCCTCGGAGAAAATTACGCCAGCACCGTCAAAACCGCCGCAATGAACTCGGAGCAATTACGTCCGCATTTCGAGTTCACTGGCGCGGAAAAAATTTTACCGCACGCGACCGATGCCGTCCCGCAAAGCAGGATTGTCGCCATCGGACATTTTGGCAACTTTGAGCTTTACGCCCGATTCGGCCAGTTCGTGCCCATCTTTAAATGCGCCACGACTTATCGCGCGCTGAAGCAGCCTACGCTCAACCGAATCATGGTGTCCCTGCGCGAACGATCCGACTGCCGCTTTTTTGAGCGGCCCACCGATGCTGCGGCGCTCAAGGCGACGATGAGCGACACCGGCCTGCTGCTTGGCCTGCTGGCAGATCAACACGCCGGCCGCAACGGATTGCGGCTGCCATTTCTTGGCCACGAATGTTCCACTTCCGCCTCACCGGCGATTTTTGCTTTGCGTTACAATTGTCCGCTGCACACTGCCATTTGTTATCGCGTCGGCTTGGCAAAATGGCGGATCGAAGTTGGCGATGAGATTACCACGCGCGATAATGGCCGCGCCCGTTCAACCGAAGAAATTATGCGCGATGTCAATCGCGCGTTTGAAATCGCCGTGCACCGCGATCTGGCCAATTGGTTCTGGGTTCACCGACGCTGGAAACCGCCCGAACCAAAAGTCAGAAGTTCCAAGTCAAAAATTGGGAATTCCGAACCTATCGCGTGAATTCCTCATCCTTCATCCTTCGTCTGCCATCTGCTCCGCGAATCCTAGTTCGCGGAACAAACTGGCTCGGCGACGCCGTAATGACCATACCCGCGTTGCTGCGTTTGCGTGAAAAATTCCCTGAAGCGCGCATCACGCTGCTCACGCCGGAAAAACTCGAAGGCCTTTGGCTGCATCATCCGGCAGTTGACAAAATCATCACATTCAATGCAGGCGATGGACTTTTGGAAGTTTCCAGGAAAATGCGTCTTCATTCGCACTCCTTTCAGGAGCAGAAAGAAAATCTTGCAGAACTTGGACGGAATTTACCGGAGGTTCGCCGTTCGGTTACGCGAGTTATGGCTTCCACCCACACTGTATTTGACGTGGCTGTTATTTTTCCAAATTCACCACGAGCGGCTCTGGAAGTTTGGCTGGCGCGAATTCCAAAACGTGTCGGTTACGCGCGTCCGTGGCGGAATTTTTTCCTGACGACGCACTTGGCTCCACGACCGGATGCCGTGAAAATGCACAAGCGTTCGGTGGCAGAAATTCGTGAACTGATTCGCGTGCTCAAGCCGCGAGCTTTGACACCGCCGTCAGCACATCAAATCCATGAATATTTGCATCTCGCCGCCGCGCTCGGCGCAAATCCTAAACCGTTGCCGCCAAAATTATTCGTCACGCCGGACGAAATTGAAGCTGCAAAGAAAAAATTCGGACTGGGTGAAATCGTAAATCCAATTTTCGGCCTGAATCCCGGCGCGGAATACGGCCCGGCCAAACGCTGGCCGGTTGAAAAATTCATTGCCGCCGCCCAATACATTCAGCAAAAGACAAATTGCGTCTGGATTTTATTTGGCGGAAAAAATGATGTGGCAATTACGGGTCAAATCGAATCCGCAATCCGCAGTCCACCGTCCGCAATTTTTAATTTTTCCGGAAAAACCTCTTTGCGCGAACTCATGGCACTCCTGAAACCTTGCCGCGTGCTTTTGACAAACGACACCGGCACGATGCACGCCGCCGCCGCGCTCGGAACGCCGGTCGTCGTTCCGTTTGGCAGCACGTCGCCGGAATTGACCGGGCCGGGTTTGCCGGGCGACACACACCATCGCTTGCTCAGATCCGACGTTCCGTGCGCTCCATGTTTTTTGCGCGAGTGTCCGATTGATTTCGGTTGCATGAACGGCATCAGCGTCGCGCGTGTCGTGGAAGCAGTTTTACGGGTGGTGAATTAAACTTTGTGGCTTTGCAGCTTTGTGGTAAATCGCCTTTGTGGAAACGGTCACAAAACTCACAAGCGAACTTGTCGCGTCCTATGCGCGGCTCGGCGGTATCAATCATCTGGACGGGAAAAATCTGCCATCCAAGCGCGCCATCACGGCCATCACGCAGGATTTGTTGCGGCTGTTGTTCCCAGGATTTTTTGACGAGAAACTGATTCATTCATCGGAAATCAAAACGGAAACGACAGCGTTGCTGGATTCGGTTTTGGGAAAATTGGAAGACGAAATCCGTAAGAGTCTTGGATATCACCCACCAGAAAATTTACCGAAGAAAGATATCACCAAGGCAGCGCACAGTTTGACGGTGGAATTTCTCGGCAAGCTGCCGGACATCCGCGAAATCCTCAAAACAGATGTGGGCGCGGCTTTCGATGGTGATCCTGCCGCCTTGAGCCGGGAAGAGATTTTGGTTTCGTACCCATTTGTCGAGGCCATTGCCGTTCAACGCCTGGCGCACGAACTTTTTCTAAAAGATATCCCGCTGATTCCGCGTATCATGGCGGAGTGGGCGCATTGGCGTTCGGGAATGGAGATTCATCCGGGCGCGAAAATCGGGTCGCACTTTTTTGTGGATCATTGCACCGGCACGGTCGTCGGCGAGACGGCGGTCATCGGCAATCATGTGAAGATGTATCATGGCGTGACGCTCGGCGCGAAGTCCACGGCGGGCGGACAGCAGTTGCGTGGCAAAAAACGGCATCCGACGATTGAAGACCACGTGACGATTTATCCGGGAGCGACGATTCTCGGCGGCGAAACAGTCATCGGCGCAGGCAGTACAATCGGCGGCAACGTTTTCATCATGGACAGCGTTGCGCCGAACTCGCTGGTCATTTATGATGGCCTTGATATGCGTGTGTTGAGCAAGGCGGACAAAAAGACGGCGGTGGATTTTCAGATTTGAAACGGAAGTGAGAACACTCGTCGAATTACACTACTTTGTGGCTCAATTCTATAGTGGTGCTCCCACCCGGAATCGAACCGGGATCAGCCATTTAGAAGACGGCGGCTCTATCCACTTGAGCTATGGGAGCGACTCATTGCTGCAAAAATAGCCATCACCTAGCTTGGTTTCAAGTTTATCGGTTACGGGGTAGTGCCTTAATTTGAAATGTTGGTGGGCTTGCCCTTTGGGTCACGGTGCATAGATTGTTGCAGACTCATTGAGTGGTGTTTGAAATTTTAACTTTAACTGTTTTAACAACAGGAATCAGATTCGTA
>JBEKBA010000051.1:0-18384 GCA_050015635.1 Verrucomicrobiota bacterium | reverse complement strand
ATAGGGAATGGCGTCAAGGGGATGGGGGAGACAAA
The DNA here is from genome assembly GCA_050015635.1 of Verrucomicrobiota bacterium. Classification (GTDB taxonomy): domain Bacteria; phylum Verrucomicrobiota; class Verrucomicrobiia; order Limisphaerales; family UBA11358; genus UBA11358. The sequence goes on along the minus strand of JBEKBA010000051.1, from coordinate 18,349 downwards.
CACGAAGCATTTTTAGACACGGATTAACACGAATTGATACGAATGGAAACACATCTCCCCGGACAGCGCAGCGGTCCTTGCGGACGGCCACCACTACCGACGAAATGTTTGGGACGCGGTGGAACGCATCCCTACCGAAAGTCACGGATTAACACGAATTGATATGAATGGAAACACCTCTCCCCGGACAGCGCAGCGGTCCTTGCGGACGGCCACCACTACCAACGAGATGTTTGGGACGCGGTGGAACGCATCCTTACCGAAAGTCACGAATTAACACGAAGTAGCGTGACGGTCTTTGCAGACGGCCACCATACCCAATTATAAAGATAACCATGGATGCCCCTTGCGGGGCGGCCAATGCGCCTGACGGCGCGAGGGATGAGGTGGGGTCTGGGGTTTGGGGTCTTGGGGATGACGTATAGGGTATCGGGAGCAAAAAAGAGCGAGCGAGTTGCAACGACATTGCAGACGGCCACCGGTCCCTACCATGAGGGACCAGGCGGAAACTCAAATCGCAAAGTCGGTGTATTCGGGTTTCACGGCTTCAGTGGGCGGAAACAACATTCCGGCGGCGGCGGTCGCGTTCGTGCCCGGTTCAATCAAAATGAATGAGCCGGTAAGGCGGTTTGTATTGTAGCCATCGAAAACAACCGGCTTCGCCGTTTTCAAACGAATGACGCCAATGTCGTTCATCGCAAGCGCGGGAGGATCCGGCTCGGTTTCAAACGTATCCATATTGATCCGGCTTTCAAGCTGGGTGACGACGACTTGAACGGTTTGCGCGGCGTGCTTGAGGAAATACTTTTTACCGGATTGCAGCGGGCGGGCGTGCATCCAGCAGGTGCGCGCGTGCAAATCTGCGCCCATGCCCGGCAAATTATCCACGCCCACAATCATGTCGCCACGACTGATATCAATGTCATCGGCCAGACAAAGGGTCACGGACTGCGGACAAAACGCCTCGGGCAGCGAGGCGTCGAAAGTCCAGATGTCTTTCACGGTGGTTTTGAGGCCGGCGGGCAACACGACGACTTCCTGGCCGCGGCGCACGATGCCGGAGGCGATTTGTCCGCTCAAGCCGCGAAAATCATGCAGGCGCGGATCCGTGGGATTATTCGGACGATTCACCCATTGCACGGGAAAGCGGAAGGAGTTGAGATTCCAGTCACTGGCGATGTGGACGGTTTCGAGATGCGCGAGCAGCGTCGGGCCGGGATACCACGGCGTGCGCTGCGACAGTTCGACGACGTTGTCGCCGTTGAGCGCGCTGATGGGAATGAACTTCACGTCGCGGAACACGTCGAGCTTCGGCAAAAAATCCTCGATTTCGTCGCGGATTTCCTGAAACCGTTCCTCGCTCCAATCCACCAAATCCATTTTATTGATGGCGATGACGAGGTGCGGGATGCCGAGCAGGGCGGCAATGTAAATGTGGCGGCGGGTTTGTTCGATGACACCCGCGCGCGCGTCCACCAGCACGATGGAAAGGTTGGCTGAGGACGCGCCGGTGACCATGTTACGCGTGTATTGAACGTGGCCGGGCGTGTCAGCAACGATGAATTTTCGTTTTGGCGTGGCGAAATAGCGATACGCCACGTCAATCGTGATGCCTTGCTCGCGTTCGGCGCGCAGGCCGTCGGTGAGATTCGCCAGATTGATCTGGCCGCCGCCGGTGATGTCGGCGGAACGTTCGAGCGCCTCGATTTGATCCTCCATCAACGATTTGGAATCGTAAAGCAAACGGCCAATAAGCGTGGACTTGCCGTCGTCAACACTGCCGCAGGTGTTGAAGCGGAGAATCTCGATGGGATGTTGCGTATGGGGCATTACAATAAGTTGAAAAAGTGTAACTACTGGTTTGAATCAACCAAGTCAAAAAAACGGGTAGTGGTACGTTTTGAAATCAGCTTGGTTCCGGCGACTGGTTGGGCGACGTTGGTTTCATCTCAACCATCTTGAACCATTTGGTGATATGCCTTTGAATAGTCAAAGTATGGGAATTTGTGCGGGTCTCCAGACCAGTTCCATTCGCGGACAAAAATAGATGGGAGGTTGTTTTCGTTACCTGCCATCGCGTAAACATGACCAGAGTAAGAAAAACAGTATTGGAGGCCATCAGCGTAAATGGAGCAGTATATCGTATCGCGTGTGTGCTGCCGAAGTCCGGCGATGGTTTCGGAGTGATTCCAGTCTCTGTATCGCTGAGGTTCAAAACTCACAGAACCGTTCTGGGCTACGTCTCGAATCTCAATGGTATATGGAGGGTTTGACTGCCGCTGCAACGCGATAAACACACAGAATGCGGTGGCAAGAACAAGAATAATAATCCATCGGATTTTCACGGTGCGCATAGTCGCCTAACGTAGAAAGTTGAGCCACCGCCGCCCGAATATCAAGGCAACAAACCAGCAATTTCTTCCAAGCTCCAAACGTGATTCGCTATTCCCGCTTCCATCAAAAACTGGCCTGTAGATTTTCCGGTGGTGGTACGTTTTCCGCGAGACGCGAAAGTCCTTGCGGACGGCCAATGCGCCTGACGGCGTCGGGGATGGGGGATAGGGGATAGGAAATCGGGAACAAAAAACGGGGACGCGGTGGAACGCGGAGAAGGAGAGGATTAGATGGACACCACGTTCCCCATATTGCAGCGGTGCTGCAGAGGGGTTGCAGAACGACTGCCGCAGTGCTGCATTAACCGCCAAGACGACAGGAAACAATCAGGGACGCGGTGGAACGCGTCCTTACCACATGGTTACGGGGCTTGATGATTTTGAGGATGTCGTTCTACAAAGATGCCGGGCCTACGGCGCTGAGCAGGTGGTCTTTTGGTGGAGATTATCCGGTTAAAAATATCCGGCTTTCTTGCGATCTTCCATTGCGGCTTCGCTCGATTTATCGTCGGCGCGCGAGCCGCGTTCGGTGACGCGGGCGGCGGCGATTTCGGCGATGATGTCGTCCACGGAATCCGCCGGTGATTCGACCAGGCCGGTACTGATGATGTCGCCGATGGTGCGGACACGCACGACGAGTTCCTTCACTTCCTCCTTCGGTTTGGGCGGCAGCAAATCCGTGACGGGCAGCCATTGGCCGTGGCGACGGACGCATTTGCGCGTATGGCTGAAATAAATCGCCGGCACCTCGAGCTTTTCCCTGCCGATGTATTCCCAAACGTCCATTTCCGTCCAATTGTTAATCGGATAGACGCGCATATTTTCACCTGGATTCACGCGGGCGTTGTAAAGATTCCAGATTTCCGGGCGCTGGTTTTTCACGTCCCACTCGCCGAAATTATCGCGGATACTAAAAAACCGTTCCTTCGCGCGGGCTTTTTCCTCGTCGCGCCGCGCACCGCCGACGCAACAGTCGAATTGAAATTCTTCAATGGCGGCGAGGAGTGTCGGAATTTGCAAACGGTTCCGGCTGATTTCGCCGGGGATCGGAACGGCGATGCCATTGGCAATCGCATCCGCGACCTTACGGACAATCAATTTTGCGCCGAGTTCCTTCGCACGGCGGTCGCGGAATTCGTTCAGTTCGGGAAAATGATGACCCGTGTCCACGTTCAGCAACGGCATCGGAATATCCGACGGTCGGAACGCCTTTTCCGCAAGGCGCAACAGACAGATTGAATCCTTGCCGCCGGAAAAGAGGAGAGCCGGACGCTCAAATTCCGCGGCGACTTCACGCATGATATGAATCGACTCGGTTTCGAGATACTGCAAATGGTCGAGATGGTAGGAACTCATGAAAAGGGGATGGTGTCTGGCGTCCGGGTTCCGGGGTTTTTCATCGGTTGTTCAGCGAACTTATCAGGCCGCTGATGAGTTTGCCCGATCGAATGCAGAGGTTCTGAATATCAGTTTGTTCAGTCACGGATATAAATTTGTTGTCGAGCTGCACATAACTCATGGAACGGACTTCGCCGCACGACCTGCGGGCTATGTTATACGCCTGGCGTTTTTCTGCAACGTGCAGACTTTTCCAGCCTTCCGCGACATTATTCATCACAGAAACCGCCGCTCGCTGCAATTGGTCACGCAACCCAAAATCGCGAGCAAACGGGCCCCGGCGGCAAAACGAATAGACTTCATTGGTCAGCACACGCGCTGATTTCCATGCTTCCGAATTTTCAAAAGGCTCGCCCATGGCAACTCCCCGGAACCTAGACGCGAGACCCCAGAGCCTGCGAACCCCAGTTTGCATGAAGCCCGCATTCGCGCTTTTCATCAGCCTTGGCGGGATCAAAATAATCCCAATCGTTGGGCAAGTCATGCTGCTTCAAATAATTTTCCATGTCCGCGTCGCTCCAGTAAAAAACCGGGCTGACTTTCAACGCGCCGAAGTTTTTGTCTTTGGAAACGATGTCAAGTTCCGCGCGATTCGGATTTTGCACCTTGCGCAAGGCCGTGAGCCAGACGGACGGCGCGAGTTCCTTCATCCCGCGCTGGAACGGTTCGAGCTTCATCAGCGCGCTGAATTGTTTCAAGCCGGCTTCATCACCGGCTGACGGAACCCCGCCGTAAATCGCGTCGTGATGCGCGGCGGAAATTTCCGGCAAATACGATTTCAAATTCAGTTTGAGCAATTTTTTCAATTGTCCGGCGTGCCGGTAAGTGGCCGGGCGATTGTAACCGTGGTCAACCCACAGCACCGGAATGTCCGGCTGCACCTGCACGCACAGGTGCAAAATCACGGCTTCGTAAGGACGGAAATTGGTCGAGACGATGGCGCGACCTTGCGCCTGCGCGATGGCCCACTTCACAATTTCGAGCGGTGATTGGGAACGCAATCCGGAATTGGCCTTGGAGATTTGGTCGGGAGTCATGGAATAAATTTGTCCGGCAGGGATCAATTGGCCGCGACAGCCTGTCCCTTCAAGAACACGCGGTCGCACCAATCGCCGAAGCGTTCATTGGCGTTGCGTTCTTTTGCGAAGCGCGCGAGCACGGGGCGCAGTTCATTTTCGATGTCCGCGTCCTTCATCACGTCCTTCCAAACGCGATTGAGGCGCGTGCCGGAAGCGTCGCCGCCGAGCCAGACCTGATAGCGTCCCGGCGCTTTGCCGACAAATCCGATTTCCGCCGTGTAAGGCCGCGAGCAGCCATTCGGGCAGCCGGTCGAGCGAATGATGATTTCCTCGCTGCCTAGGCCGAGGTCGGCGCACAGTTTTTCGAGGCGGTCAATCAGGCCGGGCAACATGCGTTCGGATTCCGCCAGGGCGAGGCCGCAAGTGGGCAGGGCGGGGCAGGCCATGGAAGCCGCGTGCAAAATGCCCGCCTGATTTTCCGTTTTCACGCCGTTTTGTGACAGGATCAAGCCGATACCGGTTTTTTCACTTTCAGTGACGTTTGCCAGGATGACATTTTGATTCGCCGTCAGGCGGAATTCGATGTCCGAAAATTTTCCCGCGATCTGGCGCAGCGCGGTTTTTTGCGCGCCTTTCACGCGGCCGGTTTCGACGAACAGCGTAAGAAACCATTTTCCGTCCACAGCCTTGTGCCAGCCGAGCAGGTCGGCGGTTGTTGTGAATTTGCAGGGTTTCGCGGGCGCGAGCGTGATGCCGGTGCGCCGGTTGACTTCGGTGCGCATGAAATCCACGCCACGTTCGGCGACGACATATTTAAGCCGCGCGTGTTTGCGGTCGGTGCGGTCGCCGAAATCGCGATGGATGGTGAGGACGGCTTTCGCCACGTCCACCAATTTGTCCGGCGTGAAGAAGCCGATGACGTCCGCGAGGCGCGGATAAGTCTGCACATTGCCGTGGCTGCGCCCCATGCCGCCGCCGACGGACAGGTTATAGCCGGCGAGTTGATCGTTTTCGACAATGGCGATGAAGCCGAGGCAGTTCGTGAAAACGTCCAAATCGTTCACCGGCGGGATGACGAAGGCCGTTTTGAATTTTCGCGGCAGATAGGTTTTGCCGTAAAGCGGGTCAACGAAATCCTTATTTTCCGCGTCGTCGAGATTCAACTGCACGCCGTCAATCCAAATGGAGTGATAGGCTTTGGTTTTGGGCGCGAGTTCCATGGCCACGCGGTAAGCGTCGGCAAAAACCTGTTCACGCGCCCGGGTGTAGGCGGGCGTGGGCGGCGCAAGGACATTGCGGTTGACGTCGCCGCACGCGGCGAGCGTCGAGAGCAGCGACTCATTGATTGTTTTGATGAGCGGGCGCAAACCGGATTTCACGACGCCGTGAAACTGGATGCTTTGCCGGGTGGTGATGCGGAGCGTGTTATTGCCGTAAGTCGAGGCGAGGTCGTCGAAAACCAGCCATTGATTTGCGGTCATCACGCCACCGGGGATGCGCCCGCGGATCATCATGATGTATTTCTTGCCGGTCTTGCGCATGTCGCGGTCGTCCTGCTGATAGGAGCCGTGAAATTTCAGGAAATGATTGTCGTCTTCGGAAAAATGGTCGGTGTGGTCGTCCGCGATGGTCGCGGCGATAGTGCCCGCGAGGGTCGGGATCGCGGCTTTGATATCTTCGTTGTGCGTCAATTTTACTGGTGCTTCAGCGCTCATAAGCGAATTTCCAAAATAGCTTAAGACCGCCGGCTGTTCAAGTACGGCTTGTTTTTGGGAGTGGAACGTTTTCCGCGAGACGCCCGCGCTCCCCCTATTGCAGCGGTGCTGCAGAGGGGTTGCAGCACCGCTGCCGCAGTGCTGCATTAGATTTTTCGGTAGTGGTACGTTTTCCGCGAGACGTGAAAGTCCTTGCGGACGGCCAATGCGCCTGACGGCGCGGGGATTGGAGATGGGGTCCAGGAAATCGGGAACAAAAAACGGGAACGCGGTGGAAGTCCTTGCGGACGGCCACCACTAACATTGAAAATGATTAAAATTCAAGTTGCGGGGACGAATTGTTGCAGCAAAATCGTCGCGCCGAACAAAACCAGAAACGCAAAGCTTAATTCGCGCGGACATTGCGGCGCCACCGCCAGCCAGTCCACAAAGACAATTCCCGCGAGCAGGCCGGAAACGATCCGGCCGACGTTCATTTCGCCCGACTGGAAAATCGGGCGCGTGCAAAACGCGATCCACAGCACCAGCACCAGTGAAATCCAGCCGGCCGGGGTTCGATTAGACCCGGCATCCATGAGCATCGCCATGATAACCGGCGCGGCCATCAACCACAGCGGCCAGAGCGGGATCGGACCGCGAAAACTTTCGCGCCGCGCGACGTAACTCAACCCGACAATGTAAAAGGCCAGCGCCGAGCCGCACCAGATCGGCCAGCCGTTCAAACCCGCCGCGCCGGCCGAACCAGCGATGACATAAACCCAAAACCGGCACAAGCCCATCAGCCACGGCGAAGCCGTGATGAACTTGTGCGTCAGGTTGTAAATCAAAATGCAAGCCACCAGCACGACCGCGAGCAAAGCGGTGGTTTTTCCAAAAAACAGGAGGGAGAGGGTTCCCGACGCGAGCCAGGCCCAGCCGAATTTCCAGACGGCATCCAAGGAAATCGAGCCGGACGGGATCGGCCGTTCGGCGCGGCGCTGGCGGTCGAAATCCACGTCGAACGCGTCGTTCAGGAACATTCCGCCGGTGTAAAGCGCGCCCACGCCAAAAAACAGGAGCGGGAGTTTCCAGGCATTCCCGCCGCCCGCCAGCCACCAGCCGGCTAGGCAATTCGACCAGACCGTCGGCAAATTCGATACGCGGCCCAAAACGAGCAGCGTGCGAAGTTGACGAAGAAAATTTTGATTCATCGCCGGAAGGAAATCAAAAAAATCAGCGGCTGGCGAGCCCGCGTTCGCCCAGCCGCGCGAGCGTCCAATCGTATTCCGCCACGAGCTGCGCGACAACGTCGCGGTCTTTCAATTCCGCGGGCAGAACCTCCCAGGTGTAGGTTTCCATTTCGAGGTACGAACAGAGTCCGGGATTTTCGGCGAGCAAATCCAAAACCCCGAGCAGATGGTCGTTCGTATTTTCGAACGGCGGCGCAGCGGGCGCGTGCAGGGGAACGTGAAAATGGATCCGCCACTCGGAAAACGGTGAATTGGTCGAAAGCGCGTCGGGCAAATCACTGAAATATTTCAAGGTGCCGTCCCCGACGCGGGCGACGACCTGATGCAGATAAACGCCGTCGTCGAATCCGGCCAGCGCGGCGCGCGCGGCGGGCGTCGGCCTGGTTTTCAGCGCGGAGCTTAACTGGATTTTGCTGATTTTGATTCCGGCGGAGCGCAGGGAATTGATGGCGGCGCGCGGCTCCTCAAATTCGACGGCGAAATGGCAGATGTCGTAATTGACGCCCAGATGTTCGTCAAGGCGCGGATCGTCCGGATGTTCGCCGCGCAGTTCCTCGAAAAATGAGACGGTATCGGCGGAATTTTCGAGCAGGCCAAGCGGTTCAGGTTCGAGGCCGAGATGCAATTTGCGCCTTGATTTTTTGCCCACGCGCGCGAGGTGTTCGATACAACTCCAGAGATTTTCGCGGATGATTTTCAACTGTCCGGGGTGGTGGATGAATTCCTTGAACGAGCCGGGCACGGTGCTGACACTGCCTTGGATTCCGGCGGGTAAAAGTTTCGCGAGCAAATCAAAAAGCAGGTTGGTATAGGCGAGGCGTTCCGGCGAAGTCCAGTCGGGCAAATAAACCCGTTCCTTGACGCGCGCGCCGTGGAAGCGGCCGTAGGGAAAGCCGTTGAGGGTGAAAATGTAGCAGGAATTTTTTTCGAGCCAGCGTCGAAATTCGAGCAATGTTTTTGGGTCATACAATTCCATGGCAGCCCAGTTGCTCAAACGCAGGCCGATGGCAAACGGGGCGCGCGGGCAAACCCGTTCGCGGACGGCGAGGGTGTGATTTTTGAGCGAATCAAACGTTTCCAGCCACGTTTCGCCGCGATGAACGTTCGTGCAGTAGGCGAGGTGCAGTCCGTGATTCAGTTTCATGGCCGGGTGAGATCAGTTGGAAGGTTCACGCGTGAAAGATGAAATAAAACCATGATTTTGCAAAGTGCAAACGGCGTTGACACGTTTGGCGCGAAGGCTTATGCTCCGGCGAAAGTTCAAACCAAGCCATGTTGATTCGCATCAGTTTGATTGTGGCGATTGTCGCGGCGCTGGCCGCCGGCGCGCTGAACGTATTTCAGGTTCGTGAAAAAATCACAACGCTGATTTCCGAGCGTGATGATTATCACAACCAAAGAGACCAGTTCCAAATCGAGCTGGCCAGCACCAAAAAGGAACTGGCCAAGACCCAGAGTGATTTGGCGGAGACGCAGCAGGAATTGACCGACACGCAAGCCGCGCGCGACAAGGCCGTTGCCGACGACGCGGCGCAAACCAAGCGCGCCGACGATTTGTCCGACAAGCTGGCCAAGACCACGCAGGAACGCGACGACGCGCGCAACAATCTGGCCGCTTACACCGCCACCGGCCTGTCTTCAGACCAGGTCGGCAAACTCAACGGCATGCTTAAAAACGCCCAAACTGAAATCGAAGCCATCAACGAGGAAAAAGACGTTTTACAGCGCGCGGTAAACCGGCTGACAACCCGCCTGGCCAAATATGAAGGGCCGGAGCAGGACGTTAAATTGCGCGCCGATCTCAAGGGCAAGATTATGGTGGTTGATCCCAAGTGGGATTTTGTCGTGCTGGACATCGGGGAGGATCAGGGTGTGCTCGAAGACGGCGAATTGCTCGTCAGCCGCGATGGCAAGCTTGTCGCCAAAGTCATCGTCCGCAGCGTCGAGAAAGACCGTTCCATTGCCAATATCGTGCCGGGCTGGCAACTGGGCGAAGTCATCGAAGGCGACGAGGTCACTCCGGCGCATCCGGCTTCCTGAAATGAAAATCAGCGCGGGTCAATTTTTTTTGCTGCTGGCTTTCGGTGCCATTTTGCTTGGGGTCAGCGGTTGCACAACCAATGAACCCTCAAACGAGGCCGTCCGTCCGTGGGACACGCCGGAAAACTGGGAAGGCGGAATGCCGTTGCTGAACCAGCAGCACGAATAAATTCAGTCCGCGACCCTCAGGCAGCGCGTCGGCGTCAAAATAAAATCCATCCGCACATCGGACCCGGCGGTTGGAATTTCATCAACCAACTGTTCGTCAAAGGCAATTCCGCATTTAACGCCGGAAAACCCTCCCAGCAACCGGTCGTAAAATCCGCCGCCGCGCCCAAGCCGTCTTCCGCGCAAATCAAAGGCAACGCCGGGAACGAGGGCCAAATCAAGTCCGGTCAACGGGATTTCCGCGCAGCCTGATACCGGCTCGCGGACGCCAAATTGTCCGGGCACAATTTCGTTCCGCAGGTTTTTGACCCGACAGGTGGCGTATTTTGCGCCGACGGGATCAAAACGCGGCAGGGCGACGATTTTTCCCTCAGCCAGCGCCGCTTCCGGCAACGGCCAGACATCCACCTCGTCCGGCAGCGGCGCAAAAAACAAAACGGCGGCGGCCTGCCTCCAAAGAAGCTGCCGCCGCAAAAGGACGCAAACCCTTGGCGCATCCGCCGCGCGTTTTTCCGCCGGAACACCTTCCAGCGCGGCGCGAATTTTTTTTCGCAGCGCGGCCTTTTGTTCGTTCAAGCCGGCGTTCATTTTTTTTCCCGGCGGACGGCCGAAAATTCCGCGCGCCACTTTTCAACACGTTCCCTGATTTTCCGCTCCAGGCCCTGTCCGGTTGGCTCGTAGTAAACCCGGTCCGCGCCGAGATAATCCTGCGCGACAAAATGATTTTCCCCGTCATGCGCGTATTCGTAGCCGGCGCCGTGGCCAAGTTTCTTCGCGCCTGGGTAACTCGCGTCGCGCAAATGCTCCGGCACGGGCAGCGTGCGGCCGGAACGGACGTCGGCTAGCGCGGCGTCAATGGCAACGATGCTGCTGTTGCTTTTGTCCGCCGTGGCAATGTAAATCGTGGCTTCGGCCAGGGGAATCCGCGCTTCCGGCCAGCCGACGAATTCGGCAACCTGCAAAGCCGTGTTCGCCAGAACCAAAGCCATCGGATCGGCGAGGCCGACGTCCTCCGCCGCGCAAATCACAATCCGTCGCGCGATGAAACGCGGGTCTTCGCCGGCGTGAATCATTTTGGCGAGCCAGTAAAGCGCGGCGTCCACGTCGCTGCCGCGCATGGATTTGATGAAGGCGGAAATGGTATCGTAATGGGCGTCCTCGTCGTCATATACGACAGCTTTTTTCTGGATGCTTTGTTCGATGACTTCGAGCGTGACGTGAATGATTCCCTTATCATCCGGCGCGGTTGTGAGCGCGGCGATTTCAAGCGCGTTTAAAGCCTTGCGCGCGTCGCCGTCGGCGATTTTGGCGAGGTGTTGCAACGCAGTATCGTCCGCCGAAATTTTCAGACCGCCGAGCCCGCGTTCCTTATCCGCCAGCGCGTGCTGCAAAAGTGAAAGCAGTTCATCCGCGGCCAGCGGGCGCAGTTCAAAAATGTGCGAGCGCGAGACGAGCGGCGAATTGACGAAGAAAAATGGATTATGCGTGGTTGCGCCGATGAGTTTGACCACGCCGCTTTCGACATCGGGCAGCAAGACGTCCTGCTGCGCCTTGTTGAAACGATGGATTTCGTCAATGAACAGGATGGTGGACCGGCCGGTGTTTTCAAGGCGGTTTGCGGCGGCGGACAAGACGCGCCTCATGTCCGCGACGTTGGATTCGGCGCCGCTCAAGCGCTCGAATTTACTTTTGGTCTGGTGCGCGATGATTTGCGCGAGCGAAGTTTTGCCGGTGCCGGGCGGGCCGAAAAAAATCAGAGATTGAATCCGGTCGGCTTCGATGGCGCGGCGCAACAATTGTCCCGCGCCGAGAATATGCGTTTGTCCGGCGTATTCAGCGAGGTTGCGCGGCCGCATCCGCGCGGCGAGCGGTTGCTGGGGGGGAGATTCCGGCGTTGAAACGGTTTCCGGCTTGGGCTCAGCCGGAGTTGCAAACAAATCGTCGCGCACCATGGATTGAGATTAGCATTTGGAAAAATTGGCCAAAATGAAAACCCCGCCCTTGCCGTGTGCAAATTATCCTTTGAACATGTTTTACAACATGTGGAACCCGCCGGGCTGCTTTCGACGTCCAACTAAGGCCTGTCGGCCACAACCGCGACTACAGTCCCTTGATCGTTAATTTACGGTTCAAGGATTTGTTGCGAATCACGAACAGGGCAGGGCAAATTAAAATTATTTTCCAAAGATCAATTTATTTTCCATGCTGCTGAATAACCAATCGCTCCTCAAGCGCGTTTTCGCAAGAAATATTTTCGCTTTTTTTACGGTTGGCCATCAAATGCCAATGCCGCGCTGAACATTCCGCAGGCTTACCATCTGTTGAGTTTCGACATCCCAAACCTTCAGACGCAGACAGCGGAAAATATCCACGGGATGGAGCGAGGTGGTCTTGGGCGTGGTTAACTCGGGTATTTTTTTAGCGACCTCCGGCAACCGGTAGAAGGGGATGCGGGAATTCAAATGATGAACGTGATGATAGCCAATATTGGCGGTGAACCAGCCCATGATGGGTCCCGTTTTCATAAAACTGGAGGATTCCAGCGCGGCTTTCTCATAGGTCCAGCCGGCCTCGTCGCTGAACGAGACGCCCGGAAAATTGTGCTGGGCATAAAACAGATAGGTTCCAATGGCACTGGCAATAAAGTAGGGAATGAGCAGGGTCAACAACAATGCCGGCCAGCCAAAGAAACAAGTGAGGGCCACCGCCAGCGTGATATGCACCACGGCTGCAATCAGGCAGTCATAATGTTCCCGCGGATTATTGAAGAAGGGATAAACGCACATCCCGTAAAGAAACACAAAAACATACCCGAACAGGATGGTCAACGGATGGCGCATGAACAAATACTGAAAACGCCTTCCCCTGGATGACTTCATAAACTGGGCCTTGGTCATTATGGGAAAGGAGCCGATATGGGAACCCCGGAGTTTGGAGTTATGATTGTGATGGTGGTTGTGGGAACTGGTCCAAACGCTGCTGGGGCTGATGAACAGGATGCCGAAGATTTTCATCAAGCCGTCGGCCAGCCGGGACCGGGACAATATCGCCTGATGCTGTTGATCGTGATAAATTACAAAAAACCGGAGCAGAAGCAGCCCGGTCAAAAGACTGCAGACAATCCTGCCGGCCAGATGGAAACTCCAGAGCGTCCCCGCAGCAGTACCCGCCAAAAGAAGCGCCGTCGAAAGAACGCACCACCAACTCCTCGTCGTGGAATCCACCGCGAACGGCTTCGTTGCCAATATGAGTTCTTTGCCTGTCCTCATGCTCGTTCTAATTTTCGATATTATGCCAAATCCAGTTTTTTGTCCACGATGATTTTGCCCGCGTCAACGCCAAAACTTCCGCTCGCCCGCGCAAAAGTTTTTCACTAAACTTTTTCTTTATTTCAAAAATGATGACGTCCGCGCAAATCCGCCAGTCGTTCCTCGATTTTTTCAAATCGAAGCAGCACACCATCGTGCCGTCTTCATCGCTCATGCCTGATTCGCCGAATTTGCTGTTCACCAACGCCGGCATGAACCAGTTCGTTCCCATTTTTCTCGGCCAGAAAAAAGCCGACGTGAGCAAATGGGCAGGCGCCATCCCTGGCAGCAATACGCGTGCCGCGGACACGCAGAAATGCATCCGCGCCGGCGGCAAGCACAACGACCTCGATGACGTTGGCCTTGACACCTATCACCACACGTTTTTTGAGATGCTTGGCAACTGGAGTTTCGGGGATTATTTCAAAATGGAAGCCATCGAATGGGCGTGGGAACTGGTCGTCGAAAAATGGAAATTTCCGGCGAACCGGCTTTATGCGACCGTTTATTGCCCGGACGAAGCAGGAGAGCACTGGGAACATTTGCTAAAGACGGTCTGTGCGAATGCAAAAAATCATGTGATTAAGCAATGGGGACAAACTGACTACCAGCACTTGTTCTTTGGCCCGGATGCACCAGCCACAAGACTAGAGTTGAAAGAAAACCCAGACCTTGAAGCAGCATATTGGTGGGCGGAACTCTTCATTAATGCGGGACTCGATCCGGCGATTCACATCATCAACGGCAGCAAGAAAGACAACTTCTGGATGATGGGCGAAACCGGCCCGTGCGGCCCGTGTTCTGAATTGCACGTTGATTTGACTCCGGCCGGTGATACCAAAGGTTCGCTTGTAAACAAGGGCGATGCCCGCTGTATCGAAATCTGGAATCTCGTTTTCATCCAGTTCAACGCGAACCCGGACGGGACATTCTCGCCGCTGCCCGCCCGGCACGTTGACACCGGCATGGGCTTCGAGCGCGTCACCGGCATCATGCAGGGCACGAAGGGACTGACCGATTTTACCAGCGCAAAAATCTCAAATTACGAGACCGACATTTTTCGCCCGATTTTTGATGAACTGGAAAAATTGAGCGGGCAGAAATACACTTCAACGCTTCCTGGCGAGGGACGCAGCGTACAAGGAAGGGAATTGATTGCTCTCGCAAGGGATTCGCAGCTTCAAGTGGACATCGCGTTCCGCGTTATTGCCGACCACATCCGCACGTTGAGCTTTGCGATTGCCGACGGCATCCAGCCCGGCAACACCGACCGCAACTACGTTCTGCGCCGCATCCTGCGCCGCGCCGTGCGCTACGGTCGCACGCTCGGCTTCCACGAACCGTTCTTCTACAAACTCGTGGACGTCCTCGCTGACACGATGGGCGACGTCTTCCCCGAAATACGCGCCCTGAAAAAGCACGTGCAGGAAGTCATCCGCACTGAGGAAGAGGCGTTTAATAGGACGTTGGATAGAGGACTAGAATTACTCGAAGGCATTTTTCGGCGGGCGGCTGAGATGAGGCGTGAATTGAGCAAAATGGTCGCAGTTGGTGATACGCCAATAAGTGGCTGGGACATGGGATTAGATTCGAAGGGTAACCCAATCGGGGAGATTTCGAGTCAGGGCACGCAAGTTTCAATAGATGGCGACTTCGCCTTCGAACTTTACGACACCTACGGTTTCCCGATCGACCTGACCGAGTTGATGGCTCGTGAACGCGGTTTGACCGTGGATACTGCGGGCTTCGAAAAGTTGATGGAAGAGCAACGCACCCGTGCTCGCGCCGCGCAGAAGAAGGAAGTCGTTTCACTTTCGCAAATCGAAACGACTGCGCCGACAAAATTTGTCGGCTACGAGAACCTCGCAGTGCAGGCCAAGGTCTTGGAAGTTGTATCGCTCAAGGACAAGACGGCGGTCATCCTCGACACTTCGACTGCGTATGCAGAGATGGGCGGACAGGTCGGTGACACCGGCGAGTTAAGCGGCAGCGGTCAGCTCTGGCGCGTTGTCAACACGCAGAAATCCGGCAACACGTTTCTGCACTTTGTCGAAGGCGGTGATGCTCCCACAGTCGGCGCAGGCGTTACGCTTGCGGTTGACCAATCACGTCGCAACGCCATTCAACGGCATCACACGGTCACGCATCTTTTGCATTGGGCGTTGCATGAGGTGGCCAGCCGCGAGGCGTCGCAGAAAGGTTCGTTCGTCGGCCCGGACAAGTTGACCTTTGACTTCAATTCGCCGCCGCTCACGTCGCAGCAGGTGGCTGACATCGAAAGATTGGTCAACGAACGCATCCTCGAAAATGCCGGCGTTTCATGGACGGAAGTTCCGCACGCCGAAGTGAAAAACCGCACGGACGTGATGCAATTTTTCGGCGATAAATACGGCGACACCGTCCGCGTCGTCCAAATCGGCGGCGGAGCAGGGAAGCTGGACGGTTATTCGATGGAACTTTGCGGCGGCACGCATACGCGCGCGACGGGCGAGATTGGTTTGTTCCGCATCGTCGGTGAAGGCGCGATTGCCGCTGGCGTGCGCAGAATTGAAGCTGTCGCCGGACTCGAAGCGTATCGCAAGGCGAACGACGAGTTGCATTTGATCAAGTCACTTGCGGGCAGGGTGAATTCGCCCGTTCACGAACTGGAAAGGAAGATCGAATCACTGCTCGCGCAGCAGAAGGAATTGGAGAAGTCCCTGCGGACGGCCACCCAGCGGGAAGCCTCGAACGCCGCGAGCGAATTGCTGGAACGGGTCCAGATGGTGAACGACATTCCGGCCATCATCCACAACGTCGGCGGTGTGGACGGGGATTTTTTGCAAGCCGTGGCGGACTCGCTGAAAGGCCGTTTTCAGGGCGTGATTGTACTTGGCGGCGCGGCGAATGGTGCGGTTGCGCTGGTGGCGGCGGTCTCGGCGGAGTTCACCGCGAAGGTTCAGGCCGGCAAAATCATCCAGACCATCGCGCCGATGGTTGGCGGCAAAGGCGGCGGCAAACCGGACAACGCGCGTGGCGGCGGCAAAGACGCGGTGAAATTGGACGAGGCTTTGGCGAAGGCAAAAGAATTGCTGGGTTAAATGGATCAAATGCGACAACTGGCTTCAGTTTCAAGTGTGAGTGCAGTAACGCGATAATTTGAAAACTACTTTAGCGACTGTGCAATCATTCAGGCAGAAGCAAAACGGTCGTAAATCGCCAGTAAAACCGGGAGTGCTGCCGCCGAAAGGACGTTGCCAATCAATGAAGCGAGCAAACATTTGATTATTGATGGTGAAGCCAGGTCCGATTTGGCCGATGGGATAAAACGGCAAATCAGATAAATCAAGGTTCCCTCGACCAACACCACCAATCCTTCGCCAATTCCAACGGCAAACGCCGGGCGCAAATTTTGTTCCACCCAAAGGAAACTAAGAAATGCTGGATATGTGAACAGATGCATGCCAATGAGCCATAAAATGAAGAAGCGTGGTTTTTGTGAGCGCCGAAGCACAAACAAAATACAAACCACCTCCAATAAAATGGCGAGACTGATCAAGAAAGTGATCTCCGGCGTGAGAGGTTTTTCAGGCAACTCGATGGGGTCGGCACTGGCAGGGACAACCGAAAGAAATATCGCGGCCAGAAACCCGAAACGGCGGATGTAAGATTGCGTTTTCATTTTATTCCTGCTTTGGACGCCACTTCAGGGTCAATTTCTTTAAGTTGATTCGTCGCGTTTCCGCGAACATCTTCATCGAGATCATTCAAAAGTTTTACGAAAAGGGGAATTGCCTGCCGGCGTAATTCGGGAAATTGTTTGCCAATTCCATCCGTCAAATTATTGGCCGCTTCATTGCGAACACCGGCAAACTGGTTGGTCAATCCTTTGATAAAAAACGGCATGGCGTTCGAGCCTGTTCCAACTGCTGCGAGCATGGCGAATAAGGCGGTGTCTTGATTCGTGCTATCCATGAGGGTCCACAATTCAGGAAGCGCCGTTTTGGTCTGTTCGCCCAAAAGGATGAACCCCCTGACCGCGCCAAAGTTGACCTCGAAGGCGCGAAGTCCGAATGGAGGGCGCACATAAACCAGTCGTGTCAGCAATGCGGGAATGGCGTTGGTTCCCATGTGGTGAATCGCTTCTTTCGCATCTTCGGAAAATTCGCCGTCGTTATCGCGCGCCTGAAGCCATTCGCTCAATCGCTTGCCCCCATAGTTTGGCTCATCTGGAGTCAAAAATTCATCCGGGTGATTTGTTTGATATTGATCAGTAAGAATTCTCCTGGCGTCGTTGGCGATGACGGAATCCGAATCGGCGGCGGCGCTTTGCATCGCTGATTCAATTTCTGAAGTCATCGGATAATGGCATAACAATCTGAACGCGGCGCGCCGTTGACCAGAATCAGGAGATTGAACGCGGTCGAGAATGATGGGCAACGCTTTTTCCGGCGCGGAGGCTGCCAATGCTTGCAACGCGCCGTCCGTTGCCGGTTTACCGCGCGCGATACAATTCGTCAAAATGGGCAGCGACTCATTGGGTGCGATAATGACCAAGGTTTTCAGAGAGGCGCTGGCTGTGTTCGGGTCTCCATTTTCAACGAGATTGCTCAATATCGAAAAAACACCCAGCGCGTTGGTGCCGAAATTGGCAAGTGAACTCGCTGCGTGCGAACTGACGGAGTCGGAAGAATCTCTCAAAGCCGCAACCAGAAGTGGAACAGCTAATTCCGGTGCGGACGTCTGAATCCCAATGTCATCCACGGCAGTCACCCGCACCGCATTTGAAGAATCTTTAAGCCGGTCTTTTATACGGGCGATATAAACTCCAACATCATCGGTGACAGACGCCAATTCATCTATGCCCCACTGTCTGATGCCCGAATCCTGATTGGTGAGCGCTCGACAAAAAACAGTCTCGGCAGGTTTGCCGATGAACCCCAGACATCGTTGCGCGGTAAAGGCGTGACCTTTTTCATTTAGCAGTTTGCTGAAAAACTCCCAGAGAGTTTGAATGTTGGCGGAGCGGAGTGGTCAGAGAAGGATGCGTGGAAGACCTCAAGCCCAACCGGAATTTCTAACGACGATCAACCTGAATCA
>JBEKBA010000050.1:0-18475 GCA_050015635.1 Verrucomicrobiota bacterium | reverse complement strand
GGAAGTCCACCTGCTTTTTAAACGTGTCCACTCTGGCCACTTGCACGGTGACTTTGTCGCCAAGGCGAATCATCCGGCGCGTGCGGCGGCCTACCAGATTGCGGCGCGCTTCATCAAACACGTAAAAATCGTCCTCCATCAACGACAACGGCACGAGGCCGCTCATCGCCAGACCCGGCACGTCCACGAAGAAGCCGAAATTGCGCACGTCGGTCACCAGCGCGGGATATTTTTGCGGGTCGCCGGATTGCAATTGTGCCTTCAGGAACGCGAACAGTTTTACGTCCTTGCTGTCGCGCTCCGCATCGGCGGAGTTGCGTTCCGTGACGGAAATATGTTCCGCGACCTCTTTGAGCGCGGAGCCGGCAACGGAATTTTTATCGAACAACGCGCGATGCACCACCAGGTCGGCGTAACGGCGGATGGGCGAAGTGAAGTGAGTGTATTTCTTTTTGGCCAGACCGTAATGACCGAGCGGCTCGACCGCGTAACGCGCTCGCATCAGTGATTTGAGAAAGCCGATCTTCAGCGCGGAGCCGATGGCCAGCGTGCCGAGCCGTTGTAAAAGTTTTTGCACCTCGGCGGGCTGGTTCAGGTTGCCGCAGGGCACGTGATGGCTCACGACTTCCTCGCGATATTCCCGCAATCGTCGCTCGTCCGGCTCTTCGTGGATGCGGTAAATCGCCGGCGTCCGCAAACTCATCAACCGCGTCGCCACCGCCTCGTTCGCCAGCAACATGTATTCCTCGATCAACTGGTGCGAAACGTCGTTCTCGGTCTTCTCGATTCGCAAAATGCGGCCGTGTTCATCCAGCCGGATTTTTGTTTCGGGAAAATCGAGGTCGAGCGAACCGGCCTTGAATCGCAGCCGCCGGATGCGCTGGGCGAGTTCGTGGGCCTCATGCAACATCTGCTCGATGGGATCGGACGTGGGTTTGCGTTCGATTATCTCCAGCACTTCGCCATAGTTGAAACGTCGTTGCGAATGGATTACGGCGGAATAAAATTTCGCGTTCAACACGCGCCCGTCATTCGAAATCAGAAATTCGACGCACTTCGTCAGGCGATTCACCTTGGGTTTTAGCGAGCAAAGTTCGTTGCTCAACGCTTCCGGCAGCATCGGGATGACGCGATCCACAAGATAGGTTGAGTTGCCGCGTTTGCGCGCCTCGATGTCGAGTGCGGAACCGGGCTTCACGTAATGCGACACGTCAGCAATGTGAACCCATAGCCGCCACTGTTCCGCCGAAACGCGCTCCAGACAAATCGCATCGTCGAAATCCTTCGCATCGTCGGGATCAATCGTGACGACCCGGTGGCTGCGGCAATCCACGCGGCCCGCTTCCTCACGCGCATCAACCGTCGTGCCGATGGCGCGCGCCTCGGCAAGCGCGGTCTTGGGAAAATGCAGCGGCAAATCGTATTGGCGCAGCACCGAGAGCATATCCACTCCTTCCTCGTCCGGTGCGCCGAGGACTTCAACGATTTCGCCTTCGGGATTCATGTGCGGCGATTCCCATTTGCGCAATTCAACCACCACCTTGTCGCCGATGTTCGCCAGACGGCCCACGTCGCGCGGCTCGGGAACTAGAATATCGTGCGGAATTCGTGGATCATCGGGTATCACAAAGAGAAATTGCCGGCCGCGTTGCAGCGTGCCGACCATCTGCGTGCGTTTGCGTTCCAAAATGCGAACAACGGTTCCGGTTTCGGGCGCATCGTCGTTGGCATGAAAACTTTTCCGCCGGGCGTCGCGCCGCACGAGTACGCGGTCTTCGTGCAAGGCCGTTCCGGTGGCGCTTTCGGGTATGGTGATTTCCTTCAGATCCGAATCATCCGGCTGGAGAAAACCTTTTCCGGCGCGGTTCATGCGGATGCGACCGGGAATCAAATCCGCCTCGCGTGGCTGGACATAACAATTGCCCTTGATGCGCGCAACCGCGCCGGATTGTTCCAACTGGTGCAGTGCGGCTTGCAACTCCTGCTGACGATTGCGCGATAACCGGAGCAGCCGGAGCAGTTCCGGCACATTCGCCGGCACGTAATCTTTTTGGCCCAACAGCCGGATGATTTGATCCTTCATGGTTGTACGATGATATCGGTTTTGCCCCGATACGCGGAGAATTAAATCACACTTCAATCCTTCACGCCAGTGGGCGTAAACCGTTCAACGCGTGGAGCAAAGTCTTATGGCCTTTTTCCACATTCCAGGCGGTGTCGTCGAAAATGCCGCCGTTGAGTAGCCAGCCGGAATATCTGTCGGAGGCAATCATCCGCCGTCCTATTTTGCAGCCAATAAGGCGCGACTCGATGCAGTCATCCGCAGTGGAAAAACCCGCTGCGAACGCGGATTGGATCAATACCTTGCGCCCTGCCAGCGTTAGCGTGCTGGCAGGCCTTTTGTTTTTTATTTATTTCTCAAATTCTTTTCCCAATTTACGCAGCCTTGCAGGCAAATCTTTTGAGACACCAAACATCATTTTTCTCCCCATCATTTTTTTTTCAATCACCCCACGAGATTCAAGATCAAGTAAATCAGTCCGAGCAGTTTGATAAACTACGTTGTGACTCTCTCTGTGCCCCTCAATGGTGTAACGGTCATATGGGTATTTCAATGCGTGGCGAATCAACTCCACCTGCCTATGATTAAACAAGTTAAGCGCACGAATTTCAGATTCCAATTCCTGCATTTCCAGAGATTTCCGGTTGATGTAATCGTGCAATTCTTTAATTGCCTTTTGGATTACTTTGGCCTGAGCCACAATAAAATACGTTAAATCGTTTTCGTCCGTCTCCGTATAAAGAAATGAACGGCCATATTTGACTGGTGCTTTTCTGAGAATCGCTGAAATAGAAATAAACTCAAAAAGCCAGTATTTATGATGGAGCATTGACCAATAGAAAATTGCCCTAGCTGTTCTCCCATTCCCATCAACGAAAGGATGATCATACGCTAGCCAAAAATGAAGAATAATGGCTCGCACGATTGGGTGAATAAAAAAACCGGGCGTTTTACCATTCGCAAAATCACACATTTCCTTTTGCCGTTCTTCCAACTGGTCTGATGGCGGAGGGTTGTGAAAAACCTCACCAAAATCGTCTCCAACGACTACTTTTTCGTCCGCACGTCGAAACCGTCCTGCAGCTGTTGGATCAAGAAGTGTTTTATCGGTCACCAACTTGTGGATGTCAAAGATCATTTTCGATGAAAGCGATTCATCTTTTAATTTGGTAATCCGCTGCATGGTCAAATAATTATTAAAAATCATCTGCTCGTCCGTATCTCGCGGCTTACGACCTGAACGGATCATTTCTTTCGCGGCCTCGCGCGTAGTTGCCGCCCCCTCCAATTGACTTGATGTTATCGCTTCTTCCATCATCGACCTCATTAGATACTGTTTTTTGGTTTGGGGATTTGTAATCGGTTCGGGAATACCAATTGTTGCGCCTGCACCCATATCAATTTCGTGAAGAAGTTCGGCAACCAACTCAGGCACGCAAAATGCGAACATTTCCCCGTAGGTGTCTTTTAACGGAATTGGCTTCAGAGACCCCATCCGATGCAATTTTGCTGCTGCCCACAAATCTTCGGCGGTGTGTCCATCAACCTTGTGATGTTTTAATTTGTCCCAATGCAAATAATGCCGATTTAAAATTGGATTTCTTCCCAATTGCATCAACTCCATTAATTTGTTAGAGTCTTTCCAATCGAACACATTCTTCGGTGGTTTTTGAATCATTTTCATAAAATCATCATTTACTAATTTGATACTAATTTAAGACTAATTAGTAATAAGTCAATACTAATTTAATTGTTTTTAGTTTTAATTTAGTAGTTTTAAAATGTCTACCACCTGTCGTATTAGCAAAAAAACAACCCCAATTAGAGGGAAACATTTCAAAATTGATGATTCAATTTAGAATCAAACTTTATTCGGTTGACCGCGCCGGCGGTTCGCGGGTTAATCGTGAAAATCCATGTTAGCAAAAATGGCTGACTCAATTTTCATCCGATTGCGCCAGGCCAATTCTCGGCAACAATCGGTGCGTCACTATCAGATTTCACAACTTTGCGACTATTCATTTTGATTTTGTGATGTAATCTATCAGTCTGTGGTTGCGTCTGTTGATAGTGATGGCCAAATTTTACCGGTTCCCGGATGAAGCTGTTATTTAACATCGCCGTTTTACTGTGTGTGTTCACTGGCCCCGCCACATCCCTGCGTGCCCAATTGGCGGTTCCGCCGCCCATGCCCGCCTATCAATCGCTTTCCGATCCGCAGCTCGACCAGTTGCTGGGGCCGATTGCCCTTTATCCCGACCCGTTGATTGCCCAAATCCTGCCCGCGTCCACCTTGCCCACACAAATCGTGTTGGCCGACCGTTATGTCATCGGCGGCGGCGACCCCAATCAGATTGACCAGCAGCCCTGGGACCCCAGCGTCCAGGCGCTGGCTCGATACCCGAATGTATTGAAATGGATGGATGATAATCTGAATTGGACGACTCAGCTGGGACAGGCTTTTCTTTACCAACAGCAGGACGTCATGAATTCCATCCAACGCCTGCGCGCGTCGGCTTACAATCTCGGCAATTTGCAATCCTCGCCGCAGCAGCAGGTGATTAATGACGACGGCGACATTGAAATTGTTCCGGTTGATACGCAGGTGATTTATGTGCCGGTCTATCAGCCGGACCAGGTTTATTATCAAACTCCGTATGGCTCGCCTTTTATCACTTTCGGCATCGGCTGGCCGATTGGCATATGGCTGGACTGCGATTTTGATTGGCGGAACCACAATATCATTGTCTGGAATCATGACCATCCGCGTCCGTCCAATTGGTGGCACGAACCTCCGGGTCAGCGGAACACGGGTTCCACCACCGTCTGGCGTCCCGCCAACGTTCCGGGCGCGGCCGTGGCGAATCGTGGCGACCGCGGCTGGGGCGCTCCCAGTTATCAACCCGTGGTTTCCACTGTAGGCCGGTCTGTTTCCACGGTCGGCCGGTCTGTATCAGTGACACCGTCAGTGGCACCGCGACGGACACCGGCCCCGGCGGCGGCCTGGCCGGAATCAGACGGCGCGTTCATCGGCATCCAGAGTTCGCACGACACAAGAACCTATAGCGACCGTGGCCAGCAAAGTATGGAAACGATGCCTCATTCCGGGCCGGTTTCGCGGCCGGAATCAGTTCCCAGAAGCGGGGGCGGTGGTGGTGGCGGGGGGGGCAGTTCAAATTCCCACGCAAAGCAATGAACCCTTCAACCAGATGATTCTCACCCGAACATTGCCGCTGATGAATTCCAACCGTCCTTCATGGTTGCGCCGGATTTTGGCTCTCGCGTCAGGTCTTGGCATGGCTCTCCTGGCGCTGACACTGCCTGTGCGCGCGTTGGCTGCGGATGCACAAACCTTCCCCTCGCCGCAGGAAGCCGTCAACGCCTTGGTCGTTGCGGCCAATAATCATGACACGAATGCCATGCATTTGATTTTTGGGCCGGAAGGACACGCTTTGGTTTCGCCCGATGCCGTCCAGGCCACCGCGGAATATAAAATGTTCATCCAGCGCTTGACCGAAAAGGTGCAGTTGGTCAACAACTCGGATTCCAGTGTCACGCTGGAAATTGGCGCGGACAATTGGCCATTTCCCATTCCCCTTGTCAAACAGGACGGGCAATGGTTCTTTGATACCGCCGCCGGCAAGGAAGAGATTCTTGCCCGGCGCATCGGCAGGGACGAAGTGGGCGCGATTGATGTCTGCAACGCGTATGTGGTGGCGCAGCGCGAATATGCCGGCCAGGATCGCATGGGGGACGGAGTGCTCGCCTATGCGCAGTTCCTGCATAGCACGCCCGGCTTGCACGACGGACTTTTTTGGCCGGCCAAACCGGGCGAGGAGTTGAGTCCATTGGGACCGCTTGTCGCGCAGGCTCGCGTGGAAGGTTATATTCGTACTGCCAGAATGCTCAATGACCGGCAGGCGCCTTATCACGGCTACTATTTCAAAATCCTGACTCGCCAGGGGAAACACGCGCCGGGCGGCAGGTATGATTACATCATCAACGACCGTATGATTGCCGGATTTGCGCTCGTCGCCTGGCCGGCCGAATGGGGCAACACGGGGGTGATGACGTTCATCGTCAATCAACAAGGCAAAGTCTATCAAAAAAACCTCGGACTCAAGACCGTGAAGATCGCCAGGGCCATGACCACTTATGACCCCGATGACACTTGGACTCCCGCACAGTAAAATTTGAAGCGGACGGCACGCGGGCCGGCACTAATGCCGTGGTTTGGAACGATGTCTTTGCATGAAAACCTGTCTCTTTGATTTAAAGATGGTTGTAAATCAGCTTTGGAATTGTTGGATTCACACCGGATGCTGGCACGAATAAATGGTGGGATTAAGGCAAACGAGGTCAAAGTCATTTCAGAGGATGGCGCTGACATCGGAGTTTTTTCTTTGAGTGATGCGTTGGCCTTGGTTAGCTCTCGTGGAGAGGATTTGGTTGAGATTGATCCGGAAGCAGTGCCGCCGGTTTGCCAGGCAATTGATTATGGAAAGTATCGTTATCGGCTGCAGCAGGCACGGAAAGCGGGAAATCACGAATAATTGGCACAATCTGGCGCACCACAACCATTTACATTCGTAAGTCCTTGACTGTCAACCTTCTTCAAGCTATTTCAACCTTGTTCATGGCGGACACCGGCAAGCGAATGCCTTTCAAATCTCCACCACCTGCTTGTATTGCGGCACGATGACTTCGGCTTTTGGTTTCATCGCGCGCAGCGTTTCCGCATGGGCGAGGCATTGCAATTCTTCACCGTGGATGCAGACGATTTTTTTGAGATCGCCGGACAATTTCTGGACGTATTGTTTCAATTCGTTTTTATCCGCGTGGCCGGAGTAAGTGTCGAGGGAAATGACCTTCGCACGGGCGTCGCAAGGTTCGCCAAAAATGTTGACGGGGGTTTTGCCAGCAACAATTTGCGAGCCAAGCGTGCCTTCCGCGCAGTAGCCGATGAACAGAACCAGATTCTTCGCGTCGCCAAGATTGTTTTTCAGATGATGCCGGACACGTCCGCCTTCGCACATGCCCGACGCGCTGATGATGATCATAGGTTCGTGACGGTCGTTCAGTTTTTTGGATTCGTCGGCGCTGTTGATATAAGTGAGGTTGTCCATGCCGAATGGATTTTCGTTGTTGCACATGGCATCGTTGATCGTGGCCTTTAAAGACTCCGGATGCCTTTTGTAAATATCCGTCGCATTCACGCTCAACGGACTGTCCACGAAGATGGGAACGCGCGGAAGTTTTCCGGCGCAGGTGAGTTCGTGCAGCACGTAAACAATCTGTTGCGTGCGCCCGACGGAAAACGCAGGGATGATAATTTTGCCTTTTTGTTTCAGCGTTTCGCCGACGAGTTTGCCGACCAGATCGTCCGCGTCCGGACGCTGTTCATGAACGCGCGCGGCATAAGTGGATTCGATCTGAAGATAGTCCACGTTCTTAACCGGAATCGGGTCGCGTAACAGCTCGTCGCCGCCGCGCCCGATGTCGCCGGTAAAGAGATAACGGAATTTCCTGCCGCTTTCCTGAATGTCCAAAATGACCTGCGCCGAGCCGAGAATGTGTCCGGCGTCACGGAACGTGACGGTGACGCCATTCACGGGTTGAAACGGTTTTTCGTAATCGGCGGCGACGAGCTGTTGCACGCATTTTTGGGCGTCAGCAGTGGTGTAAAGCGGCTCGACCAGCGGCTGATGTTTTCGTGCACGCACTTTGGAGACGAAGACGGCGTCCTGTTCCTGAATGTGCGCCGAGTCCAGAAGCATGATGCCGCACAGGTCGCGCGTCGCGGACGTGCAGTGAATCGGGCCGTCGTAATTTTTGCATAAACTAGGCAGTTTACCCGCGTGATCCAAATGCGAGTGGCTCAAAACCACGGCGTCAACCTGCTTCGGATCAAACGGAAAATTTTTATTGAGTTGTTCCGATTCCTGGCGATGGCCTTGGAACAGGCCACATTCGAGCAACAATTTTTTGCCGTTGATCCAGATGAGATACATCGAGCCGGTGGTGGTTCGCGCCGCGCCGAAGAAGTGGATTTTCATGGCGACAATTTAGCTACAGATTGAACCCGGATGAAGCACGGATTTTTATCCGCAAAAACGCAGTGGACATTCACTGCCGTTCCGCTAAATTCACCGCACCATTATGAAATGTGAAACGACCGATACCGTTTTGAAGTTCGTGCTGGCCGTGCTGGTGATTCTGGCCGTGATATTTGCGTTGCAGACGATGTTCCGCACGCGCGAACTTCGCTCGCTCAACTTGGAGGCGACCATGGCCAACAACTACGTGCAGCAGATTCGGTCGCTGTATAATGATTCACTGATTTACAGCCAGAGAAATCCCGACCCCGACCTCACGCGCATTCTCCAGACCGTGCAAACGAAACCCGCCACGCGTTAAATTTATGAGTGAATCCGAAACGAGTTCCTCCACGCCCGCCGAATTGAGCGATCAGGTTGCCGCATTGCGCCAGCTGGTTTTCACGTTGTTGCTGGCGCTGATCATTGTCAGCGGCACGCTCGCGGCATATTTGTATTACCAATCGCGGATACTGGGCAAGGAAATCACCAACCTTAAACCGCAGGCCGTGCAGGTGATTCGGGCGTTCAACCAAGACCGTCCGAAATTGGAGAGTTTTGTGAACCAGCTCATTGCCTACGGCCAGTCGCATCCGGACTTTCAACGTCAAATCCTGGACAAATACAACATCAGACCTGCGCTTAAAAAGTAGTCGTTGCCAGTTTCGCGCCGCAGTTCGGGCAGAAATTTGATTGCGGCGGGCAGATATTTCCGCAGCTCGGGCAATCCATGTGCGCTTCCTTGTGCCGCCGATGAATGATCAGATTTCGAATATACGGAATCCACGCGACAGCGTAGGCGAAAATGATCACATGATGTTTGTCGTAGAAAATCGCATAAAGCAGCAGCAGCAGCGAACCGGCCAGACTGAGCCACCAGAAAAGAGCGGGTACGACCACCTGTTTCTTTTTTTCCGTCGCATACCACTGGACAAGAAAGCGCGAGAAGAAAATCAAGTTGCCCAGCCAGCCGATGACAGTCCAAAAAACGACCCAGTTCATAATTTTCCGCAGTTTAGCGCAAAGCGGGCTGGATTTGGAGATAGAATTTCAACTTTTCCCAATTTCCATTTGGTCAACCCCCGGCGACGATATTTACGATTACCAGTTTGTCGCCCGCGTTCAACTGCCGCCGCAAAAATTCCGACGGCGCGACGGCCTCGCCGTTGTGCTCCACCACCACACTGCGTGGCAGCAACTTTTGCGCGACCAGAAATTCCTCAATCGAGCACGGCAGCGTCGCCTCGATTGGCCTTCCGTTGGCGGTGACAAACAAATTCATGGTTTTACAAAATCGTTTGAGATGCTATTGAAAATGATGTCGTCCGCGTCGCCAAACTTTTTATTTGGGCCGGCGGAACGAATGACAAAATTTGTCCACGCAAAGATCTGGGTTTGATACGGTATTGCTCAAATATCAAGTATTTCGTCTTGAAAATTAGTCCGGCTGGAATAGTAATCTGGGTGAAGACTATTCGTGCCAAAAATCCCGCAAAACACAAAATAGTTGTCAATGTTGGTCAATTCTCCAGTTTCTGTTGCGCGTTGCTTCACGTTGCACATCGCATTAACAATGATTGCCCTCGTTTTAAGAGGGCGGTTTGGTAAAATAACTGGCATTATTAATACAAGCAAAAAAAACAACCAGCAAAGACCACAAGAATTGAGGTCTAATTCGCCTTTGAGATTTGTTCGTAAGATTATTTTCACACCGTCAACGCCGCGTCCCAATCTTTCCACACCGGTTCGTAACCGAGCTTGCGGATCAATTCCGCCACTTCACGTGACGAACGATCGTCGGATATTTCAAATTGGCCGGTTGCGTTCGTCGCGTGACCATTCGGCATCGCCCATTCGCTTGCGCCGTGTTCGACAATTTTTCCGCGCACGGTTTGATGGATTTTTTCCCGGCCCGCGCCGGTATAACCGCCCGGTTCGGTGTGGCTGCCCGCGCTCATCAGCGTGATGCCCAGCGGAATCAGGCCGTCGCGCAGCCGCGCTGGTTCGCGTGTCGAGAGCACGAGGCCGGCATCGGGAAACATCAGCCGGAACGCGCAGACGAGCTGCACCAGTTCGCGGTCGGTCATGTGCGTGAGCGGCTGAAATTCGCCCGCGCACGGACGCAGTCGCGGCAGTGAAATTGTCAACTGCGCCTTCCAGCAATTGCGCAGCAAAAAATCCGCGTGCGCCGCGACACAAATTGCCTCGTATCGCCAATCACTCAAACCGAACAGCGCGCCGATGCCGAGCCGGCGAAAACCGGCGGCATAGGCACGCTCCGCCGTTTCGAGCCGCCAGTCGAAATTCTTTTTCGGCCCGGTGGTGTGCATCTCGTAGTAAATTTTCCGATCGTAAGTTTCCTGATAAACGACCAGTCCATCCGCACCCGCGGCGACAATGGGCCGGTAATCCTCCGTTTCCATCGGCCCGACTTCGAGCGACACGCTGGGAATTTCCCCGTGCAACGCGGCGACGCAATCGCGCAGATATTTGTTCGGGACAAATCTCGGATGTTCGCCCGCGACCAGCAAAATGTTGCGAAAGCCCTGTTCACGCAAAGCGGTGGCTTCACGTTTCACTTCGTCAATCGAAAGTGTCACGCGCAAAATCGCGTTATCGCGCGAGAAGCCGCAGTAGGCGCAGTTGTTGACGCACTCGTTGGAAAGATACAGCGGCGCGAATAGGCGGATGACTTTGCCGAATCGCTGCCGCGTCAATTGCTGTGAACGGCGCGAAAGCGTTTCGAGCAACCCGCCCGCCGCCGGTGAAATCAGATGGGCAAAGTCACTCAATGAAAATTTTGTTTTCGACAAATTTTCACGAACGGAATTTGCGTTCGCAGCCAGCGAGCGTTTCACGAGCGGTTGGAGCGGCAACGAATTGAATTCAGCGACAAAACTCACGCTGCAAATCTAGCAAACCCGCAAATAAAGTCGAGATGGGGAAACGGTTGGCGATTCATGCTGGCAAAGAAGCAGAAAAGCCGGTTTGCGTTGCCGTGTCTCAAATTTACAGGGATGTTCTGGAATGAGATATTTTGCGGAGTGCGCGAAAACTCTGGCTTTTTTGAAATCAAACTTGATTTGCCAATAAAACGAGCGTTGTTACATTATAATTACAGCGAAAATAGGTTCTCTTTTTTAAAGATTCTTTTTCCAAAAGAACACAAAACAAATCGGGCATGAAAATTGCCACAAGCGGGCGGAATTCTACGTTATGAACGACGCTTCCAAAAAAAACGACGACAAAATCAAAAGCCGGGCGCGGCGGGGTACGCCCAGCGCGGGCGTTTGGACGCGGATCGGCCTGTTATTTGGCACGCTTTGTCTGGCCAAAATTTTCCTGCTGGTTACCCTTCGGAAGTATCTTTTTGAGATTCATTGGCGGAAAGATTCGCTGCCGCCGTCCTGGTTGCACGAGGCGGCGTTTTATTTGTTTGCCCTGTTGATCGGATTAAATTTGTGGGTGCTGGGCGTGCGTTGCGCCGCCATCGGAACTCGGACCATGCGTACGACCAACTTTTGCGTGTTGGGGCTGGGCGCAGCATTTATTTTTTTGACGTTTCACGCGGGGGATAAAAATTATTTGTTCCCGGTGATGAATGGAACTTTGACCTGGAGGGATTTAGGTTGGTATCTGGCCATGGACTTCTGCTTTCATCCGCCGTATCTGGCGGCATGGATGCTGGCTTACGCATTTGGCTACTATCTGCTGGCACGAACGGGGCGCGAGCATTGGATGTTGCGCATCACGGCGGTTTGCGCGGCGGTTTACACGGTACTTTACCTGCGCGATGAGGTGATGACGAATCGCGACTCCGTGATTGCGGTTGATTGCGTGGGAATGGCATCATTGGTCGCAAGCCTTGCTGCCGGTCAGCGCGCTTTGCGTTTGTTGTGGGTCTGCCTGCCTTTGATCGGAATGGGGTTTTTCTATGCCTTGTTCATTCCCTTGGACAATGTGATACGACATCCGGACCCTGAATTTGTCCTATTGTCGGCGGCCAGTGTCATTCTATTCACGGGCGCGAGTCTGTTGGCATGGCGTGGTGGCGGTTACGCGGCGTGGTCGTGGGGACTGCCGTTTGCGTTTTCATCGTTCCTGATTTTGATCAACGCCAATTATAACTCTGCGCTCAATTACAATAATTTACTGGTGCTGGGATTGGCATTGCCGCGTTATTTTCTGGGTGAATTTGCCGTGGCGGCGTTGCTTTTTGCCATGGCCTTTTGTTATCGGTTGTTATTGCCAAAGGCCTCGTTGTGGTGGCTGGACACGATCAATTTGATTCTCATCGCGCTGGCATTGGCCGACCTGCGACTTTCGCAAATCATGGGCGTGCGACTCGACTGGCAGCTTTTGGAATTCGGCAACAGTCCGACAATGATGTGGCGTCTGTCCCGGCCTTATTTGCCGGCATTTTTTGGGATGTTGGCCGCATTGACAATGGCTTATGCGATTACACTTTTGATAATTCAAAAATGGTGCGGACGAATTGTCGAAACGAAGAAAATGCCAGCCAGGAATGGCGGACTGTTTGCCTTGATCGCATTTTTGCTATTGGGATTGGCCGGCTGGGGCTTTGCCGACCAGGACAAGGCGGAAGGACAAACGACCGTGCTGTTGGCGGAAACCAACCCGCTTTGGCAGAAGGCCGCCAGCCTGCCCATGAACTGCGGACAACTCACCGAAGCCGCGCGGCAATTGGGCATTCATTTGCTGGCCATGCCGGTGACCGCGCCTGAATCTGAAAGCACGACGCGTGATTTGAATGTGGTGTTGATTTTTCAAGAATCGTCCTACAACAAGTATTTGTCGCTTTTTGACGGCACCAATGACACCGAGCCGTTGCTTTCCCGATACAAAAATCGCATGGAATTGTTTCCCAACTTTTTTTCAAATTTCGCCGGCTCTGTTAATGCCCGTTTTGCCACGTTCACGGGACTTTATCCGGTGCGGGATTTCAAAATGTTCACGCAACAGCACGTGCCAGTGAAAAGTCTTTTTGAAATTCTGCATGATCACAATTACGCCTGTTCACTGTTTTATTCCTCCTATATTGACTACACGGGCTTTCGGGATTTTCTGAATGGCCGCGGTCTGGACGCCATTTACGACGCGGACACCATGCCCGGTCCGCGAAAATTACCGCCGGTCAGCTGGGGATTGCGGGAAGAAGAAACACTGAACGCCATGCAGGAACAAATCAAAAGATATGCCGCCGAAAAAAAGAAGTTCTTTCTGACTTTCGTCCCGGCGGCGCCGCACAATCCGTTCGATGCCGTATCGGATCGCTTTCGCAATCGCCAATTAAAAGTACCAGGAGATCTTACGCCGACTTATCTCAATTCCCTGACTTACATGGACTGGATTATTTCGTCGGTTGTTGATCAATTGCAGGAATCCGGTTTGCTGGACAAAACGTTGATTATCATTACGGACGACCATGGCGAGATGCTCGGAGAGAACGGCGGCCCGGTCGGACACGGCTGGGCGGTGACGCCGGAATTGGTCAACGTTCCCCTAATCATCATGGACCCGGCCAAACCCGGCTACTCCGTCAATGATGTCGTTGGTTCACAGGTGGACGTATTGCCGACGATTCTTGACCGGCTGAACATCCGGCTTCCCGGCGGCCAGATTTATGAAGGAATTTCCCTTGATTCGGCCAGCCCGGATACCAACCGCCTCATCTACCTTAATTCCTTCCTACAATACGGCATTGTTCAAGGTCACCAATTAATTTGTGGCGACCGGGAAAAAGAAGGCGCAAAAATTCCCGGCGATTTCTACATAATGACCAATCAGGGCGCACACACATTCTTCGTCCAGACCAATACGCCGGATTTTTCCCTGCCTTCGATTTCTCAATTTGACGAATTTCAGGAAAATTTTCTCGCCAATTACGCGCATTACTGCCAATGCCTGCAATGACCAGTGACAAAGTTTAGAAGTGGGATTGAACGAGCATGTATTTGAAGTGTCTAATTACTTTACACGGCGCTCTTAAACGAGACATATTCACGGTCGGCAATACCGGCAAAAAGTTGGAAACTTTGGCCTTTTCGGGCTGTTTGACTTGGTGTGCGCCATTGGCTTCGCTTGAAGCGAGTTTTCGGATGCGTGTTTCAAGTTTGGCATCAGGCGTGCTGGTTTATTGGCACATTGCGGTTGCAACAGGCAATCAAGTGAACACAAACGTAATAATAAATAAGTAACCCGCCTGTTGCTGCGTTCACACCGCGAGAGAAAAAAGAAAGATAAAGTATTATGAAAACCAAAACATCCCGCATGGCGGGTTTTACACTGGTGGAAATCATGATTGTGGTAGCCATTATCGGCCTCCTGGCTGCGATTGCGATTCCCAACTTCCTTAGAGCGCGTTCGACATCCCAAATGAACGCTTGTATCAACAACCTCCGCCAAATTGATGCCGCGAAGCAGCAATGGGCATTGGAATACGGGAAAAGCGCCGGAACGACGCCAACCAGCACTTCTCTTACGCCCTTTCTTGGTCGTGGTGCTGCCGGCAGCTTGGCCAGCGTGATTTGTCCATTAGATGCTGGTGGAACATTTGCTAAAAGTTACTCAATAGGTACTATGAGTATTACACCTACTTGCCTGATCATTGGAAACACCGGTAGTTTCCCTCACTATTTGCCTAATTGAACCAGTCCGAGTGACTTAAATTCAAGGCTTGGGATTTTTCCCAAGCCTTTTTTGCTAATCTGAAAGAAACCGTGTGCAAACCTTTGCTGGATGGTTTTAAATTTTGACTTTGCATTCCGCGAATATGCCGGTCAAAATTTAACTAGCCAAAGATAAGTCAATTATCTATTTAGTTGTTACAGTGAAGGCCATGCTTAAAACGGAAAAGTTGCGGGTCAAATTTGCCGGCCGTGAATTCCGGCAGGCATCCAAAGTAGCCCTATATGGCCTTGATCTGGAGGTGAACGCGGGTGAAATTTTCGGCTTTCTCGGCCCCAATGGCGCAGGCAAAACCACCACCATCAATGTGCTGCTCGGTTTCATTCCGCCCACCAGTGGTTCGGCATCACTTTTTGGCATTGACGTGCGCCAACCTATCGCGCGCCAGCGCATTGGCTATCTGCCGGAGATGACGTATTACTACAAATTTCTCACCGCCGAGGAATTGTTGCGGTTCTACTCAAAAATTTTCAAAATCCCGGGCGCGGAAGTTGATAAACGAATTAACACATTGCTCAAGCTGGTCGAGCTCGAATCTGACGGCAAACGGCTCATTAAAACCTATTCCAAAGGGATGCAACAGCGCGTCGGCCTCGCGCAGGCGCTCATCAACAATCCCGACCTGCTGATTTTGGATGAGCCGACCAGCGGCCTCGATCCGTTGGGCCGAATGAAAGTGCGCGAAATCATTCAACGTCTGAAGAACGAGGGCAAAACCGTCTTCTTTTCGTCGCATGAACTGGGCGAGGTCGAAACCGTGTGCGACCGCGTCGCCATCATCCATCAAGGCGAGCTAAAGGCGGTTGGAAATGTCAGCGGCATGGTGGGTCAACATCATGGCAATCTCGAAAAGGCATTTTTGGACATCATTGGTTACCAACCACAACCCGCATTATGAATACGATTTGGGCATTGGCCGGCGTCGTCATCAAGGAACTTTACCGTCGCAAGGATTTTTACGTCCTGTTCGCGCTCACGGCATTGATCACCCTTGTCGCGGGCAGCGTGCAATTCTTTCATGATCCCAACATCGTGCGTTACATCAAGGACCTTTGTTTGCTGCTGATCTGGGTTTCGGCCCTGCTCATCACGATCGGGACGACCGCGCGGCAGATTCCGGCGGAACGCGAAAGCCGCACGATTTTTCCGCTGCTGGCCAAACCGGTTACGCGCGGCGAGGTAATCCTCGGAAAATTTTTAGGCTGCTGGCTGGCCAGCGGCATCGCATTGGTATTCTTCTATGCCTTTTTTATGGTTGTCACCGGCTCGCGCGAGCAAAACTGGCCGTTGCTGAATTATCTTCAGGCATTCCTGCTACAATGGGTCATGCTGGGCGTGGTGACGGCCATGGTTTTGCTTGGCTCAATCATCTTTTCCGCGCCGTCGGCCAACGTGACAATCTGTTTCATCGTGGTTGCGGGTATTTTATTTTTAGGGCGACACTTGAATGTGATTGCGCTGCACCACACCGGACCGCTCCGCAATGTCATTTACACAATTTATTTTTTGATTCCGCATTTGGAGTTGTTTGATGTCCGCGAGCGGCTGGTCGGCGGCTGGGGTTTGGTAAACTGGCCGGATTGCGCGTTGGCGACACTGTATGGGGCGGCTTACACTGGACTGTTTTTGCTGCTTACATGGCTGGCCTTTCGCCGCAAAAGCCTGAACACCTGATGAAAAAAGTTTCGCCATATTGGCTTCTCATTTTACTGGCGACGATGTGCTTCACGCTAGCGACCCTTTTTGTGCCGCGCGCGGCAAACTGGAACGGCCAGTCACAATCGGACAATGTTTTCAAGCTGCTGCTCGGTGAAGGAAGGAAACTGTTTGCCAACCAGCTTTTCATCATGGGTGACGTGTATTTTCACAGCGGCTATTACCCGTCCATTTTTGATCAGCGGGAGGAGCAACCCGACGTTGCCGCTCCGGCTCACGGGCAAGCGGATGATTCAGATTCGACCAGCGACGATTTTTTGGGGCCGCCGAAAGATTGGATTGACGCTTTAGATCGTAATTTTGTCCCCAACCGGCATACGCACTTGAGCGCGGGCGGTGCGTCGGGAAATGTGAAAGCGACGGGAGTGCAGGAAATTCTGCCGTGGCTGAAACTCGCCGCCGACATGAACCCGCAAATGATTGAAACCTACACCGTGGCGGCCTACTGGCTGCGCACCGACCTCCATAATCCAAAAGAAGCCCAGGCTTTTTTGTTGGAGGGCTTGCACAACAATCCGGGCAATGGTCAACTGATGTTCGACTTGGGCCGACTATACAACGAAGGCTATCATGACCCCAACCGCGCCCGCAACGTCTGGACGGCGGCGCTGCGGAATTGGGAGGCGCAAAGCGCCGATTTTAAGACGAACACTGAAAACCAGCTTGTTTGCGATGAAATATCAATGAACCTCGCCCGCCTGGAAGAAAGCGCGGGAAACTTGCCGCAAGCCGTCAACTATCTGGAAATAGCCAGGCAGGTTTCACCCGAGCCAGACGCCATCCAACAGCAGATTGACGAAGCCAGAAAAAAGCTCGCCGCGCAATCATCCGCCACCAACGCGCCGCTGCACTGAACGCGCAATTGCGCTTTGTTTTTCCCGCGACACTTTGGTTTAATCGCCGTCATGAAAGTCCGGTCGGCAAAAATTTTGCGCCACACCAGGGAAACGAAAATTTCCGTCAGCCTCAATCTCGACGGCAAAGGCAAATCGCAAATCAAAACCGGCCTTGCGTTTTTCGACCATATGCTCGCGCTGTTCGCCAAACACGCGACCGTGGATTTGAAGCTCCGTTGCGATGGCGACCTTGAGGTGGACGCGCATCACACCGTTGAAGACTGCGGCATCGCGCTTGGACAGGCCTTCGCCACCGCGCTCGGCGACAAACGCGGCATCCACCGCTACGGTCACGGCTTTCATCCAAAAAATCCGTTCACCGGCGACGCCTATGTGCCGATGGATGAATGTCTCGCGCGCTGCGTCGTGGATTTTGGCGGACGACCGCACCTCGTCTGGCGCGGGCTTGACAAATTTTCGCAGAAAAAAATTTCCGAGGCCGAAAAAAATCAGGACGTTTCAAGCACATTCCGGTTCGGCCTTGCGCGCGAGTTTTTTCAAAGCTTCGCGAACGAAGCGCGCTGCAATCTGCATATGGAACTGCTTTATGGCGACGAACCACATCACATCGTCGAGGCGCTGTTCAAGGCGTTTGCGCGCGCGGTGGACGCCGCGCGCCAGCGCGACCCGCGCATTGCCGGTCAGTTGCCGAGCACGAAGGGGAAATTGTAAGGCAATATGTTAAAAACCATCTTTCTTTTTTGCGGCGTTGGTCGGTTTTCTACTCCGGGGCCGAACGCCAAGGTTGATTGTGTTTGAAGTAGTTTTCATCTCCGCTTGGATTTTTACCATCGCCTGTTGAATAACTGAAGGAATTTTGAACAAGCTCAATTCAAATTTATTGGATAGATTCGAATAATAAATTTGATTCTTTTAACGGACAAAAATATTCAAATCCTTAATTCATCGGCACGAGCCAAATGTTAACGGGCTGCGTGAAACCTCTCGGGACAAATTGGTTTAGTTCTGCGGATGACAACTTTTTATCAAAACGCCGG
>JBEKBA010000049.1:0-18893 GCA_050015635.1 Verrucomicrobiota bacterium | reverse complement strand
CGAATCATCATCTGGCGGAAAAATGATTGCAGCCGGACGCGGCGGGTATCCCGGTTTCGGGGTGCTCCCGCCGCCCCGCTTGTGAAGTTATGTTCGACGACATCAACGACCTTTATCAGCAGGTCATCCTTGACCATTGCAAGCAGCCGCGGAATTTCCACGAGATGCCTGCGGCGACCGGTTCCGCACAGGGGCGCAATCCGATTTGCGGCGACCAGTTGCAGCTTTTTCTCGCGCTCGACGGTGACAAAATCAAGGACGTCAGTTTCACTGGTTCGGGCTGCTGCATTTCCAAGGCGTCGGCGTCGTTGCTCACGGAATTTGCGAAGGGCAAAACGAAAGCCGACGTGGAAACGATGTTCAGCCAGGTCCACGAAATGGTCACGACCGGCAAAGTGAACGGCGACGTTGGAAAACTTGCCGTGTTCGCGGGCGTCCACAAATATCCGGCACGCGTAAAGTGCGCGATTCTGGCATGGCACGCGGCGATGGCTGCGTTGAAAGGTGACGCCAAGCCGGTGACGACCGAATCTGAAACTTAATTCCGTCCAAAATTTTCAGTCAATTTCATCGCAGACAGCGAACGGGGTTTAGGCTATTGTGTTGGCATGAGTAGTAACGAACTGAAAACTTTAACCCGTGATGTGGAAGCCTCCGTCGTGCCCATCGGCACGAAGGTCACGTTGCAGAAGGGCGAGCAGGCGCACATCACGCAATCGCTCGGCGGCACTTACACCGTCATCGTCAACGGCAATATGTTCCGCATCGAATCGAAAGACGCCGACGCACTCGGTCTCGAAGCGCAGGCCAAACCCGAGTCCGCCGCCGCCGCGACCGGCCCGGTCACGCCGGAGCAACTGGAGAAGCAGGTCTGGGAATCGCTCAAGACGTGTTACGACCCGGAGATTCCCGTCAACATCGTTGACCTCGGTCTGATTTACGATTGCCATCTCACGCCCGCCGGCGAAAACAGTTTCAAGGCCGACGTGAAAATGACGCTGACCGCGCCCGGCTGCGGCATGGGGCCGGTGCTCGCGCAGGACGTGCAAAACAAATTGCTCTCGCTCGAACCGATTGACGAGGCGAACGTCGAACTCGTTTGGGACCCGCCGTGGAACCAGGGCATGATGACCGAGGCGGCGAAGCTGCAACTTGGGCTGATGTGAGCCACGGATTTCACGAATTTTCACGGATTTATTGTTTGAATCCGTGTCAACCGGTGTAATTCGCGTCATAAAAATATGAGTAATTTTCCTGACTGGTCCGCGTTGCGAAAAGATTTCCCGATTCTGGACCAGAAAGTCCACGGCAAGCCGCTGGTTTACTTTGACAACGCCGCCACGTCGCAAAAGCCGCGCGTGGTGATTGAAGCGCTGGTGCATTACTACGAGCACGACAACGCCAACGTCCATCGCGGCATTCACGAGTTGAGCAATCGCTCGACGACCGCGTTTGAAGCCGCGCGCGCGCGCGCCGCGAAATTCATCGGCGCGAAAAGTTCCGACGAAATCGTCTTTACGCGCGGCACGACCGAAGGAATCAATCTCGTCGCGGATTCCTGGGGCACAAAAAATCTCAAGCTCGGTGACGTGATTTTACTCACGGAAATGGAACATCACAGCAACCTTGTGCCGTGGCAGTTGCTCGCGCAGCGCACCGGCGCGAAAATTGCCTATGTACCCATTACCGGCGACGAAGGTTTGCTCGATTTGACCAAACTCGACTCGCTGCTCATCCCGCAGGTGAAAATTTTTTCGATGGTTCACATCTCGAACTCGCTCGGCACGGTGAATCCGGTCGCCGAACTTTGCGCCCGCGCGCGCAAGCTCGGCATCACCACGCTCGTGGACGGCGCGCAAAGCGCCGGGCATCTGCCGGTGGACGTGCAAGCCATCGGCTGTGATTTTTTTGCGTTCTCCGGCCACAAAATCTGCGGGCCGACCGGCATCGGCGTTTTGTGGGGACGGCAGGAATTGCTCGACGCCATGCCGCCGTATCAGGGCGGCGGCGAAATGATTTTATCCGTCGGTTACGACAAGACGGAATTCAAGCGCGCGCCGCATCGCTTCGAGGCGGGCACGCCGGACATTTCCGGTCCAATTGGTCTGCACGCGGCGATGGATTACCTCGACGCCATCGGCCGCGAAAATATCTGGAAGCATGACCAGGAATTGGCGAATTATGCCTGCGCGCAACTGGCCGCGCTAAAAAATATTCGCTTGTTTGGTCCCAAACAAAATCGCGCCGGCCTCGTGAGTTTTCTGCTTGCGGACATTCATGCGCATGATGTGGTGACGCTGGCGGATCAGGCGGGCGTGGCGTTGCGCGGCGGGCATCACTGCACGCAACCGCTCATGCGCAAGCTCGGCGTAGAATCCACCGCCCGCGCGAGTTTTTATTTTTATAACACCAAGGCCGAAGTGGACCGGTTTGTGGAGGTGGTGAAGGAAATTCAGAAATTTTTCGGGCAATAAAATTCTGCGACGATCTGATCAAATAAATTTCAAACTGCCTTGAACCGCGTTTAGTATTATTTGAAATAGCTTTGGTCGGCTGCAATTTGGTCAACTTCTTCATCGGAAAACATTTTCCACTGCTTTGCTGTGGTTCTAAACTTCTCAATGTTAGCAAACTTCTTCTCCGCCTTTTGTTTGAAAAACTGCTTTCGATCTTTCGACTTGATGAGTTTCAGAGAAAAGCGAATTAAATCAAATTGAGTTTGGACACTTTCAAGCACCTGCCAATATGGTTTGAACGATAGCCGCTTGTCTGTTGCGTCGCTCATTTGTGTTAAAAAATATAACTCGCGTTTGAAAAATAGCCACCAACTGATGGAGCGTCAACGACGTTTGTCAGACTTTAATTTCGACAGAAAAAGTTATTGAGGTAAACTTGAATTGTGATTGTTGAAACAAAAATTGACGCGGATTCGCCGATGAGCATTGTGCTGGAAAATTTTCCTGGCGCGCAACGGGCGTTATTCCGGCGGTATCATATCGGCGGGTGCAGCAGTTGCGGGTTCAGCCCGGATGAAACGCTG
This sequence comes from Verrucomicrobiota bacterium, assembly GCA_050015635.1. Lineage (GTDB taxonomy): Bacteria > Verrucomicrobiota > Verrucomicrobiia > Limisphaerales > UBA11358 > UBA11358. Next base: position 15,853 of record JBEKBA010000049.1, on the reverse strand, counting down.
GCGCAGGTCTGCGCGCGCAACGGCAATCTGGACGTGGCCGAAGTGCTGGCGCACATCCAGTCCAGCCACGAGCAGGACGCAAGGATTTTGATTTCGCCCAAGGAACTCACCGAACTTTTGCAACGCGACAAATCCGTGAAACTGGTGGACGTGCGTTCACGCGAGGAATTCGAGGCGGTTTACATTGAAGGCTCGGTTTTGCTTTCGCAGGATGTGATGCGGGAAATCATGGCTGCCGGCTCGAACACAAATCCAATTGTTGTGATTGATCATGCGGGCAAGAACGGTTTGGATGCGGCGGCGTATTTCATGGGTCACGGTATGCAGAACGTGCGCTGTCTGCGCGGCGGCATTGACGCCTGGGCGCAGGAGGAGGACACGAAGATGCGGCGTTACAAACTCGGATAATTGGGAAGGACGGCGTGCCGCCCTCCCCGAATAAAAAATAAATTTGTGTCAGCGACACGCCGACCCTCCCAAATCAAACGTTGAATTTGAACAGCATCACATCGCCGTCTTTTACGACATATTCCTTGCCTTCCATCCGGTAAAGACCGCGTTCGCGCGCGGCGGCGACGGAACCGCATTTCACCAAATCGTCGTAAGCCACAGTTTCGGCCTTGATGAAACCGCGCTCGAAATCGGAGTGGATGACGCCCGCGGCTTTCGGCGCGGTGTCGCCGGCGTGAATCGTCCAGGCGCGGACCTCCTTTTCGCCTGCCGTGAAATAGGTGCGCAAGCCAAGCAAATGATGCGTCGCGCGGATGAGCGCGCCGACGCCGGATTCCGCAACGCCAAGCTCCTTCAGAAATTCCTTTGCCTCCGCGTCTGACAAATCAATCAGGTCACTCTCAATCTGCGCGCTGATGACGACGGCTTCACACGCGAGATGGGTCTTGACGTAGTCGCGCACTTTTTGAACGAACGAATTTTTGTCGGCGGTCGCCAAGTCATTTTCCTTCACGTTGCAGGCGAAGATTGTGAGTTTGTCAGTCATCAGCCAAAACAAACGCGAGACGGCTTTTTCTTCCGGCGTGAGCTCGAGTGTGAGCGCTGGTTTTCCGGCGTTGAGATGCGGCTCGATTTTTTTCAAAATATTTTCCTGTGCGAGCGCTTCCTTGTCGCCGCGTTTGGCGTCTTTGGCAACGTTCGCGAGCCGTTTCTGCACAACTTCCAAATCGGCGAGAACCAATTCCGTGGTGATAGTTTCGATGTCGCGCACCGGATCAACCGAACCCGCGACATGATGAATGTCGGCGTCTTCAAAGCAACGGACGACTTGCACGATGGCGTCCACTTCGCGGATGTGGGAAAGAAACTTATTTCCAAGACCTTCGCCCTGCGACGCACCTTTGACGAGGCCGGCGATGTCCACAAACTCAATGGCCGCCGGAATGACGACGTTCGTTTTGGCAATTTTTTGCAAAACGTAAAGGCGTTCGTCCGGCACGGTGACAATTCCGACATTCGGGTCAATGGTGCAAAAAGGATAGTTCGCGGCCTCGGCCTTGCGCGTGCGCGTGACGGCGTTGAACAGGGTTGATTTTCCCACGTTGGGCAGTCCGACGATTCCAGCTTTCAGCATAAATTACCGCACAGGCGCGGAGACGCAGAGAATTATCACGAAGACAGAAAGGTAAAAAGACTTTTCGCCGGCGCGCTTTGCGCGCTCACATTTTATGCCGCGCGAGTTGCAGCACGATGTGCACGCCGTCCAACAAACCGGCGGCAATCAGGCAAAAGCCGGAAAGATGTTGCAGCCGCAGGAGGGTTTTTTCGCTGAACTGCCCCCGGCCGCGCGACACACCGAAACTCAACATGCAAAACCACGTGCTCGTGCCGAGCGCAACGCCGCCGACGCAGGCAGCCTTGGCGAAAAAATTGTCGGCGACCCAGTCGTGCGACATGAAGTTGGCCGCGAGCACAATCCAGGTCAACAGCACTCCGAGGTTACCCATCACCCGCACAAAACCGATCATGAACGCGGAACGCGGATGAAGTTTTACCTCCAGCCGCGCTTCGATTTTTTCCGAAGCGGCGCCAAGTTTTGTCGGCACGTTCAAGGCTTTGGCCAGAAGAAATTTTCCGCCGAGAAACAAAAGGAAGACGAAACTGAACACTTCCATGAAAGCTTTTACGATGCGAATGTAAAAGAATGATGAAAATCCCGTGAACGCAATCGAACAGTAAATCATTTCCATTGTGGATGCGCCGAGGCCGATGAGCATCGCCCTTGCAAAACCGCGGCGCGCGCCTTCGTTAATAACGGTGAGATTAATTGGGCCGACGGGAATCGAGGAGAACAACAGCGCGCTGACAAAGCCTACGACCGCGGCAAGAAGCATTGACTGGAAATCGAGCATGAATTTAATTCGCTATTTCCGATTCGTCATCGTCGTCCTCTTCAATTTCCCGGCGCATGGTACGGGAGATTCGCGGGCGGATGAAACCATAAATCAGATAGAGCGTGAAAAAGGAGGGCAGAACGTAGTAAAGAATTTTTTCGCGCAAAATCAAAATGCAGCCGACGAACAGCGCCGCACCGATGGCCTTTGAAAAAGTGCTTTTCGAGCGCAGGCCGAGAGATTTGAAGCTCGGATAACGTACCGTGCTTACCATCATCGCCGACAAAAATATGAGCACGAGCGCAATCAAATAATTCCAGCGGCCGAGGCTTTTTGCATTTTCATTGAAGTGAATGATGAGCAATGTGAGCGACGACACAAGACCGGCGGCTGATGGAATTGGAAATCCAAAAAAATCTTTGTTTGTGGTGTTGCTCGGCATTGCGGCAAGGCAATTGAATCGCGCGAGCCGAAACGCGCCGCACAACAAATAAATCGAAGCGATGAACCAGCTGACCTGGTTTAATTGCGGATAATCACTAAAGGCGTCCCGCAACACGACGCGTTGAACGAGAAACGCGGGTGCGACGCCGAACGAAATCAAATCCGCCAGCGAGTCGAATTCGCGGCCGAACGGACTTTCCACGCCGCCCATGCGCGCGACGCGTCCGTCGAACAAATCAAAAATGCACGCGAGCAAAATGAAGCCCAATGCGAGTTTGATTTGCACAAAATAATCGTCGCTCAACGGATCGGCATCGACAATTTTTGTCAGCGCCACGAAACCGCAGAACAAATTGCCCGCCGTCAGCAGATTCGGCAGAAAATAAATCTTCAACCGGCTTTCGTCCGAGTCATCGAGCGGCGATTTTGGGGGAACGGGCGCAGTCATAATTCAAATTTAATCAAATGTGGCGATCACGGTTTCACCGCCAATTACCTTGTCACCGAGCTTCACCTTGATTTTGACGCGACTCGGCAGATAAACGTCCACGCGCGAGCCGAATTGAATCAGGCTGATGCGTTCGCCGCGCTGGACGGCGTCATTTTCCGCTACCCACGGCACGATACGGCGCGCGATCAATCCGGCGATAAGCCGCACGCTGACTTTTTCACCGCGCGGTTCAAAGGAGTCAAAACCGATGAGCACGTTTTCATTAAACTGCGCCGACTCGGTTTTCAAAGCGTTGAGATACTGACCGGGTGTATGTTTGAAAAAGGCGACGTGACCCGTAACCGGCGCGTTTTGCACATGAATGTCAAACACGGAAAGAAAAATTGAAACACGCTGACACTCGCCGCCCATGAATTCGGTTTCGGTTGTCGTGTCAATCACATCCACTTTGCCGTGACCGGGTGAAACGGCAAGATCGGGAAGTATCGGCACCATCGGATCGGGATCACGGAAAAAATAGAATGCGAAAGCGGCGAGCAGCGCCCAAAAGGCAACCAGAACCCACATTAGCTCCAGGATGAATGCGCCAATGATTTTGGCCAGAAACGCGCAGGCCAAAAATCCGACGACGGCCACGCCCGACAAACCGATGATGCGCAGCGCGGCAAGCGAGGCTTTTCCAGAATGTTTCACAAAACCAGATTAAAATTTTTGCGCACCACTTGCAATTCGACATTTTCAGTGCAAGTTTGGTCCCGTCGCAAAATTAAAATGCGACCAACGAAATCAAAAAACAAAACTCAAACGAATATGTCATTGCATACTCCTGACTTGACTAAATTTCCGCCGCGCAGTCCGCGCGTGCGGCTGGGCGGTTACGCGATTCTGCCGCGCTGTCTCGACAAAGGCCGCGCCACGCTTGCGGGCAAAAACGGCGAATATCATTATGCGTGTCCGCTGGATCAAGGATTCCTCGAATTCGCAGGCATTGATCCCGAAGCGCTGAAAAAACAATTGGGCAAAAGCGACACTGAAATTTTGGAATGGATCAAGGCCAACGCGCAATACAAGCGCACCACACCCGAAATTCTGGCGTGGTCGGCCTGGCAGGAACAACGCGCGCCGGATAATCCGGACTCGCGCGATTATTTCAACGGGTTGCACAAGGCCGGCGCGCCCAAGCGCACGGACATCACAACGTGGTTCGACTTGCTGGACATGGATGATTTTGTGACCTTCGGCGGCAACGCCTGAAAATTTTCAACCGTGAAACAAAAAAGGCGCGAACAGGAAATCCCCGTGCCTTTTGAATTTCGGTTTAAAAATCAAGCCACCGGCTGCGCGTTTTTTGTGGCAGGCAATTCATTCACGACGGGCGCGGCGGGCGCACACACCTCGATGTGCTCAATCCGATGCCGTCGCTTCGTGCCGTGCAGTTCAAATTCCACCTCATCGCCGACTTTGTGGTTCAGCAACGCCGCGCCGACGGGCGAAAGATAACTGATGATTCCTTTTTCCGGTTCGGAATCCCAAGCGCCGAGAATCGTGAAGCTCTCGCGCTGGTTCGTGCCGAGGTCGGTCGCCTGCACGATCGTGCCGATGCTGACGGCGTCAGTCTTTGCGTTGGAAAAATCCGTGCCGCGCGCACGCATTATCTGTGCTTCGAGTTCCTCTTTGCGGCGCATGAGAATTTTTTGCATTTCCTTGGCGGCCTTGTATTCATGATTTTCGCGCAAATCGCCATAACTCCGCGCGATGGCGATTTCCTTTGAGTTAGCCGGAATTTTTTTCTGCACGAGTTCCTGATATTCGGCGCGGCGGCGTTCGAGACTTTCCCACGAAACCAAAATCGCGCTGTCCTGTTTCGATTGTTCGCCGCTGACGAGCGATTGGACGGCAGGATGCTTTTTGACAAGGCGCGCGAGGAGCGAGCGCTTGTCCATGTCGTCAAACACAGGCGAAAGTTGCAGCGCGCGCGTTAAATCCTTGACGACTTCGATGTCGGCGGACGCGGTCAATTCGCCGATCAACTCGTGGTCTTCCAAAATGAAGTCGCGCAAACGGTTTGAGCGTTTTTCATTAAATTGATCGCGCTCCATCGCGGTGAGCATCGCGCGGAAAACGTCCGGGCCGAAAATGTCAGCGAAGGCGTCGCTGCGCTCGCGTCCGAGCCAGAGCAAAAGTTCGCTGCTGGCGGTGTGCTGGCGGATAAGCCGCGCGAGCGTTTCCTTGAGCAAATCCCATTTACCTTCGTGGATGAGCAGGTTGGCGAACTCTTTGCAGAGTTTTGCGGAAACGAAATTTAGCGAACCGCGTAAAATTTCCTGCCAGCGTTCTGGATTCGCATGTTTAAACGATTCGAGCGCGCGGTGATGTTTCGCGGCGGGAATCAATTCGAGCAGCGATCCAAATTTGACGTTGTCCTGCGCCCAGATTTGGGCGGCGGTGATTTCGCCTGCGACCGGCTGAAGTCCGGCGACTTCCCGCAATTCGTCGCGCGCGAAAATCGCTTCGAGCGCAACGGTGGGTTGATTCCGTTGATACGAGACAATGTCCGCGTTCAACTCGGGAATTATTTCGCTCGCCGCCGTTTGTTTGTCGGGCAAATCTGAAACGACTTTGATCAACTCGGCCACGACCGCGACGCGTGCCTTCAAACCTTTGGCCGCGCGAAAATCCGCGAGCGAGCGGTCTTGCAGCGACGTTTCCTGCGCCTGAAAAACGACCGGCTCGTTTTTTTTCAGCGGCACAATGTAGTGGCCGTCCTTTTTCATTTCGCGCTTGGTGGTTTCCCACCATTTTTTCCAATCATCGCGAATCACATCGGGCACGAGTACCGATTGAATCTGATCCGCCGTGGCTTTGCCGCCATAGCTGTTCAAAACCAATTTGATCAAATCAAGATGATGCGCGGCGAGGTGGCGAACACTTTCAAGATCGTTCGCCTTGCGCGCGAGAATGTGATCCTTCGGGATCGGCTTGAGATTTTCGGCGGCGAATCCCAAATCCATCGTGTGTCCCGCCTTGCCTGGAAAATCAATTGTGAAGCGCGCGAACACTGTGTCCACCGTTTTGATTTTGCCGAATCCCCAACTGCGATGAATGCAGCAACCGCCTTCCACCAATTGTGTGAGCGGTTCGACGTGGCGACCTTCAATTTTCCCGGCGGCGGCCAATTTTTCGAATTCTTCTTTCATAAAAAAATCGTATTTCTGTCGTCACGGATTCACTATGGCTTCATTAAACGGGGTGAACGAACAAAAACCAAGACAAATTGCGGTGCGAATTTTGAGTCAACGCAAAACCGGTGGCGAATTCGTCGAAGACCTGCTCGAAATCGAGCTGGCCGGCGCACAACTTTCGCCCGCCGACCGCAGGCTGTGCCAGGAAATTGTTTACGGCGTCGTTCGCTGGGAGGCCGCGCTCGACTGGCTCATCACCCGCAAAACCAACGGGCGCGAACAAAAATCCGCACTCCAGAATCTGCTGCGCCTCGGCCTCTACCAGATTTTCTGGCTCGACCGGATTCCCGACCACGCTGCCGTCCATGAAACCGTTGAACTTGCCAAAGCCGACGGCTTTGGCGCGCAAGCCGGATTTGTTAACGCCGTCCTCCGCGGTTATATACGCGAAGCCGTTGAAACAAAAAAGCTTTTGGCCGACTTAAAAATTTCCCAGCCCGCGCTCGGCTGGTCCTATCCCGAATGGCTCGTTGCCCGTTGGCAAAAACGTTTTGGCGACGAACACACGCGTCAATTGCTCGAATGGAACAACACGCCGCCGAAAATATTTGCGCGCGTCAACACCTTGAAAACCGACGCGGGCAAACTCGTCGGGCAATGGCGCAAAGAAAATGTGGAATACGATTTTGTCCGGCGCGAACAGCTTGAAGAAAATCTCGTCTTCGAACTGAAATCGCATCCGCCGCTGAATTCGCTCGCCAGTTTTCGCGACGGCTGGTTTTACATTCAAGACCCCAGCACACTCTTCGCGGGCTGCAAACTCGGCGCGCAACCCGGCGAAACGATTCTGGATTTGTGCGCCGCACCCGGCGGCAAAACGACCTTCATCGCGCAACTCATGCAAAATCAGGGGCGCATCGTCGCCTGTGAAGTTTCCGAAGAGCGATTGAAATTGATCCAGGAAAACTGCGTGCGACTCGGAGCCACTTGCGTCGAAACAATTTTAGCATCAACTCTCAATTCTCAACCCTCGACCAAGTTTGACCGCGTTCTCATTGACGTTCCCTGCTCCAACACCGGGGTCATGCGCCGACGTGTGGATTTGCGCTGGCGGATTTCGCCGGCAGAGATTTTGCGGCTGCAAAAAACGCAACTTGATTTGCTCAAACTCGCCGCGCCAAAATTAAAGCCCGGCGGTGTTTTGGTTTACAGCACGTGCAGTCTTGAACCGGAGGAAAATTCCGAAGTGGTGAAGCAATTTTTGCGCGAACAGAGAAATTTCAAATTGGAAAGCGAACGCGAATTGCTGCCGTTTGCGGACAATGTAGATGGTGCATTCGTTGCACGCCTGATTCATTTCTGACCAACCATGCCATTTGCGATTTCACAAAACAATGGCATCCTTCGCGCATGGAACTTGATCTTGAAAAGGAATTTGCCGACCGTGCGTATCCGCTTCTCGTCAGCCTGGTTACGCCTCGACCCATCGCCCTCGTCACCACCATCAACGCCGATGGTAACGTAAATGCCGCGCCGTTCAGTTTTTTCAACGTACTCGGCGCGAATCCGCCCATCTGCGCCTTCGCACCCGGCGACCGTGACAACGGCACGCCCAAGGACACCGCCTTGAACGTCCGCGCCACGCATGAATTCGTCGTGAATCTGGTGGATGAAAAAATTGCCGGGGCGATGAACCAATGCGCCGCGTCGCTGCCTTATGGTGAAAATGAACTCGTCCGTGCCGGCTTGACCGCCGCACTTTCAACCATCGTGAAACCGCCGCGCATCGCTGAATCACCCGCGAGCCTTGAATGTGTCGAATGGGGCACGTTGCAAATCGGCAGGAATCGCGTGGTGATCGGTTTGATAAAACGACTTCATCTGCGCGACGAATTGTTTGACGCAGAGAAAAAGCGCATCCATGCGGACAAACTTTTTCTCATCGGACGCATGGCCTCACCGCACTGGTATTGCCGGACCCGCGACCGGTTTGAAATGAGACGCCCGGATTAAATATGAGTTGGATGGTTACCAGGGGATGACCGAAATCAGCCTGGCCGATTTTCGCGGCGCGGCGCTCACATCCCCATGATTTGATAACCGGAATCCACGTAAATGACCTGGCCGGTAATCGCCGCCGCGCCATCGCTGGCAAGGAACGCGCCGGTCGCGCCAAGTTCTTCCGGCAAAACATTCCGTTTCAACGGCGCGTGCGCTTCGTAGTGCTTGAACATTTCCTGGAAACCGGAAATGCCGCGCGCGGCGAGGGTGTTAACCGGACCGGCGCTGATGCAGTTCACGCGAATTTTTTTCGGTCCCAAATCATAAGCGAGGTAGCGCGTGCTGGCTTCGAGTGCGGCTTTGGCCACGCCCATGACGTTGTAGTGCGGCACGACTTTTTCCGCGCCATAATAACTCATTGCCACGATGCTGCCACCATCGGTCATCAGCGGCGCGGCGGCGCGCGCGAGCGCGACGAGCGAATACGCGCTCACATCGTGCGCCACGCGGAACGCCTCGCGGCTCGTGTTCACGAATTCACCTTCCAGCGCGTCCCTCGGCGCGAACGCGACCGAGTGCAGAAGCAAATTCAGTTTGCCGAATTTTTCGCCGACGGATTTGAAAACGTTGGCGATTTCGTCATCTTTCGTCACATCACACGGCAAGATAAGCGTATCCGCGCCAAAAGTCCCGGCGAGTTCGGCGACATTTTCCTTCACGCGATCGCCTTGATACGTGAACGCGAGTTTTGCGCCTTCGCGCGCCCACGCCTGCGCGATGGCCCACGCGATGGAGCGTTTGTTGGCGACGCCGAAGACGATTCCCGTTTTTCCGTCGAGCAATGGCATAATCGTAAATGATTGAATTGTTAAAGCGCAGAAAGGTTAAAACATTTTCGCAGTGCGCAAAGAAAATTCACAGTCTCGACTCGCGTCGGTGAATAAATTAAACTGCCCCGATGGATGCAAGCCACATTATTGACGGCCTGATTTTTTATCTGGGTCTGGTAATACTCCTGACGTTTCATGAATTCGCCCATGCGTGGATGGCCTGGAAACTCGGCGACGACACTGCGCGATGGCAAGGCCGGCTCACGCTCAATCCCATCGCACACATTGATCCGATTGGCACTGTGCTTTTGCCGTTATTCATGATTTTTCTTTCGCCGACAGTCGGAAGATTTCTAGTCGGCTGGGCAAAACCAGTTCCTTTCAATCCGGCCAACCTCGGCAATCGCTGGCGTGATGAAATGCTCATCGCCATGGCCGGCCCGGCGATGAATGTGGTTCTGGCCATTGCGCTTGTGGCGTTAGCGCGCGTCACCCTTATATTTAACTCCGCCGAGACAACCAGACTGTTTCTGCAAATGGCGTCGTTGAGCTTGTTGCTCTGCTTTTTCAATCTCATTCCCATTCCACCGCTGGACGGCTCGCACGTTTTGCGGAACCTCACCGGCATGAGTTATGAAACTTATTCGAATTTGTGCCGCTTCGGTTTCATCGGAATCATTATCGTGCTTAACCTTCCCGGAGTTCGCGAAGTGCTCGGCTTCGTCACTTACGGCACGCTCACCGGCCTGATATTCTGCTTCGATTTTCCGGCGCAATAAAAATCATTTCTTGAAATAAAGCTCCTCCGCGTTCCAGCTCACGCGGTAATAACTCAATGCCGTTGGCCGCAGATTGCCGATGTCCGAACGCGCTGCTGCATAATAATATGGCGTCACTGTGAAAATCATCGGCTGTTGTTCAGCGAGAATTTTTTGCACTTCATCGAAATCCTTTTTGCGCTCGGCGAAATCCAGCGTCTTGATTTGCGCATTCATCAAATAATCCAGTCGCGCCTCCCAGTCGGTCGAAGGGCTTTTTTGCCGTGGAAACCATTGATGCGTGAAGCCGTCGGACTTGACGACATTCGCCTGAAATGCGGGATCGGCACCTCCGCCGCCTAATCCCATCAGGATGCAATCGTAATCGTAAGTATTGTCAATTTTTTGAACGAGCGTGTTGAATTCAATCGGCTGAAAAATAACTTTAAAGCCGAGCTTCCGCAAATCCTCCTGAATCAGCACCGCAGCCTTCATGCGCGAGTTGTTCTCGACATTGGAGTTAAATACAAATTCAATTGGATTGCCGTCAGTGTCTTCCAAAATTCCGTCGCCGTTGCGGTCTTCGATGCCGATTTCCTTCAACAACTCGCGCGCCTTGGCCAGATCGTGTGGATATTGCGCGATGTTCGGATTATACCACTTTTTGTTTCCAGGCGTCACAAAACCGTAGTTCGGAATCGCGCGGCCGGAAAAAATGGATTTGATGATGCTCTCGCGATCAATCGCATACGCGCACGCCTGCCTGAATTTAGTGTTGCGAAACCATTTCAATTTTTTCGGGTCAACGTAAGGCTGGCCGGTCTTCGGATTCAAGTTGGTGTTTTCGTTGAACCAGAAAAAATCCGTTTCAAGACCGATTCCGGGTTCGAGCAAATTAAATTTTCCATTCGCCGACTCGGTTTTGAAATGGTCGTATTCATTAGCGTAAATAAAATCATGCACGTCGCATTCGCCACTCAAAAAACGCAGCGAAATCGCATTCCGGTCCGGCACGATGGTAAAAACAATGTTGTCGAAATAGGGCAGACGCTGGCCGCGTTTGTCCACTTCGCAAAAATATGGATTGCGCTCCAGCAAAATATAATCGCCCGATTTGTATTCCTTGATGCGAAACGGTCCGCTGCAAACGATGTCTTCCGGCTTCGAGTTGATGCCGTAAGCCGAAGTGAACGTTCCATCCGCGACGGTTTTGGCCAGAATGTGTTTAGGCAAAATCGGCACGCCTGCGCCGAATGCCTCCAAAAACGGCGCGAAAATTTCCGGCGTCACGACTTGTATCGTCAGGTCATCAATCTTCGTCACAATGAATTTCTTCCCGTCAATGGTGAGTCCGTCATGCGTGACGTTGTCAATTGCAGGATTGTAAATCACATCGTTACAGGTGAACACCACGTCATCCGCCGTGAGCGGTTCACCGTCGCTCCAGCGTAGATTTTTGCGCAGCTTGAACGTCCACGTTTTGCCGTCCGGCGCGTTCGTCCACGATTCCGCCAACCCCGGCTCAACCTCTTGCTTGATCGGGTCATCGCCGAGCAGTGATGCGAAGAAAAAACGGTAAATGTCCTCGGACGACGCTTCATTCGCTGTAATCGGATTGAATGTCTTCGGGTCGCCCGGCTCGGCAATGACCAGCCGTCCGCCGGGAATTCCCGGCTCGCAACCGGCGATTAGCGGCGGATCGGGCAGCGGATAATTTGTCGCGGAATTTTCAGAAGAAACCGTTTCAGATTTTTTTCCGCAACCGGAGAGAACGGCGGCGGCTACGACCGCCACAAAATTGAAAAGCAAATTCTTTATGCGCGCATTCACGGCGAAAGCATTCCGGTTTGCAGAACGAAAGTCGAGTTTTCAGTCAACGGAATTCCGTCAGCGTTTGGTTCAGTTCGTCGGAGTCGCGGGACTGCGAAAGGAGCGTTCGATGAAATCGTGCGCGTCGTAAGACCGGGGATAATCACGCCAGAGCCAGCGCATCATTTCCGGTAAAGCCGCGCCGCCCTGTTTCTGACCGTGCAAACCGATGCCCCAAGTATAATTGACATCGTATCCTTTTTTCGTCAGTGCCTCAACAAGCCGGACATTCTGATAGTGCCAGTCGTGGGTCGCGTCATATTTATCACCACGAAGCGCGCGATTGTCATTTACGCCGTCCACAAAAAAGGCGCGGATGGGTTTGCGTTCGTTGGCCCAAACCTTTTCAGGATAAACATCGCCGCCGCGCAGATTCACAAAACTGCCTACGATGCTGATGACCTTGTGAAACTGATCGGGACGTTCCCAGGCAACCGTGAACGCCGCAATCGCCCCGGAACTGGAACCGGCGATGGCGTGCATATCGGGATTTGTTGAGATGTTAAATTGATGGGTGAGGATCGGCATCAATTCATTGCAGATCACCCGGGCATATTTGTCGTTGGGCCGGTTGTATTCCTCCGGGCGATTGGAACTGTGATCGCCCCAGTCTTGCAGCGTCGGTTCGGGTTGTTCGGATGTTTTGCCGGGATTGATGAACACGGCGATGATGACCGGGATTTCCCGCCGCCAGATCAGGTTGTCCAGGACATTGGGAACGCGGACATCTCCATTCGTAGCGATCATCGCCTGCCCGTCGTTGAAAATCATCAGGGCTGCGGGCTGCCCGGGATCGTATTGTGCGGGGACATAGACCCAATAGGTGTGCTGTGTGCCGGGAAAGACCTCGCTTGGCAGGATGGCCGGCCCGATAAGTTTTCCCTTGGGCACGCCCTCCTGCGGCAGCGAATCGGGTCCGAGTTTGTAAAATGCATCCTCGCCGGCGGCAAAGGCGTTCACACCGGCCAGCATTGCGGCCAGCACGCAAAACAGCAGACGATTTGAATTCAGGGAGAAGGGCATGGCCAAGAATCTTATCAAGGCAACTGAAAATAAAGTGCAAAGTTGGAACCAATGAAGTGAAATCATGTCCTGACACGGCATGGATCACGAATGACAAGAAGTGTCGGCCGGGATCGCGCCTCCGTGTTTTCACTCGCCCGCGTGGAAAATTTTTGCCACGTTCTAAAACAGCATTGCGATGTGGCAATTTATATTCAAGCGACTGTTGCACATGATTCCTCTGTTGATCGGAGTTTCGTTGCTGACGTTTCTGCTCATGTCGCTCGCGCCCGGTGATTACTTCACCGCGCTCTCACAAAATCCACAAATCTCGCCGGAAACGATTGCAAACCTCAAAGCACAGTTTCATCTCGACCGTCCGTGGTATGTGCAATACTTCTTCTGGCTCAAAAATGTTTTGAGCGGCAACTTCGGCTATTCGATGGCCTATAAAATTCCCGCGACCTCGCTTATCTTTGAGCGTCTATGGAACACATTTCTACTTTCGTTTTTCGCAATGCTTATCGCATGGGGAATTGCCATTCCGCTCGGGATCTGGGCGGCAGTCAAAAAAAATTCCTGGGTTGACCACACGTGTTCTTTCATCGCATTCGTCGGACTTTCCATTCCCGACGTTTTGTTGTCACTGCTTGCGCTGTGGTTCGCGGCGGCAACCGGCTGGTTTCCCGTCGGCGGCGCGCAAAGTCCGATTCACGATTTGATGTCGCCGCCTGAACAATTTTGGGATTTCGCGCATCATCTTATTTTGCCCGCGCTCGTTCTCGCCGCCGCCGACCTCGCCGGCATCATGCGCCAGATGCGTTCCAATCTCCTCGACACATTGCGCGCCGAATACGTCACCGCCGCACGCGCTCGCGGCCTTGGCGAAGGCTGGGTGATTTACAAACATGCTTTGCGCAACGCCATCAATCCACTGCTCACCATCTTCGGCTATTCACTTGCCGGACTGTTGAGCGGCGCGTTCATCGTCGAAAACATCATGGCCTGGCCCGGCCTCGGACGCCTGACAATGGAAGCGTTTTTCGCAAAAGATTCCTATCTCGTCGTGGATTGCGTCGTCATGGCTACCGCGCTGCTCGTTGTCGGAAATTTTATCGCTGATATATTGCTCGCGTGGAGCGACCCGCGCATCCGGTTGAAGTAAAATGGAAACCGCCGCGCCCATTTCAACTACCGGACTGAACCTCGCGCTCTCGCCGTGGCGGCTTTTTTGGCAACGACTCAAGCGACGAAAAATCGCAATGTTCGGCGGTGTGGTTTTAATTTTCCTTTATCTCGTGGCGATTTTCGCCGGCTTCATTTCGCCTTATCATTACGAACGCCAGGATCGCGACAGGTTTTTTCATCCGCCAATCTGGCCGCGCTTCCAAAATTTTCGTTTTGTCGTGCCACGCTACGAACAATTGCCCGGCGATTTTGTTTATCGTGAAGTTCCGAATGACGTGAAACCGCTTCATTTTTTTATTCGCGGAGACCCATACAAATTGTTCGGTCTGATTCCAGCCCCGATTCATCTCTTCGGCACGGGCGATGACAATTATCCGGTTTATCTTTTCGGCACCGACCAATTTGGACGCGACGTTTTTTCGCGATTGCTTTACGGCTCGCAGATTTCGCTTTCAATTGGCGTCGTCGGTATTTTGCTGTCGTTCACGTTCGGCATGATGATCGGCGGCATTTCCGGTTATTTTTCCGGCGCGACGGACACTGTCATCATGCGACTCTGCGAACTTATCATGTCCATTCCCGCGCTGTATCTCATCATTTCACTACGCGCAGCGTTTCCGCCGAGCATGAGTTCGTCCCAAATATACGCAATGATTGTGGTGATTTTAAGTTTCATCAGCTGGGCAGGCATGGCGCGCGTGATCCGCGGAATGACGTTGTCGCTACGCGAACAGCAATTCATCCTCGCCGCCCGTTCACTCGGGCAATCACATCTGAGAATCATCGTGCGCCACATTTTGCCGAACACATTTTCCTATGTCATCGTCGCGGCGACGTTGAGCGTGCCCTATTACATTCTCGGTGAAGTTGTCTTGAGTTTTCTCGGCGTCGGCATACAGGAACCGCAGGCGAGTTGGGGCTTGATGCTCAACGCCGCGCAAAACACCGAATACATGAGAAATTATCCGTGGTTGCTCGCACCCGGCGCGGCCATCTTTGTCACTGTTCTGGCTTTCAACTTTCTCGGTGATGGATTAAGAGACGCGGCGGATACGAAGTCGTTATGAATTTGCTCGAAATCAAAAATCTCAAGATGGACTTCGGCAAAGGCGCCGGGGCTCTCCGGGCGATTGACGACGTATCGCTCAACATCGGTGCGGGCGAAACCGTCTGTCTCGTCGGCGAAAGTGGCTGCGGCAAAACCGTCACCGCACTTTCCATCGGCAAACTCGTTCCCGTACCGCCGGCCAATTATGTCGGCGGAGAAATTTTGCTGAACGGCCGGGACACTTTGAAAATGTCGGCGCGCGAATTGCAGAAAATTCGCGGTGGCGTGGTCAGTTACGTTTTTCAAGACCCGGGCGCGTCGCTCAATCCCGTTTTCCGCATCGGCAATCAAATCAAGGAATCGCTCAAACTTCATAAGCCGGAGAAAGCCAACGACACCGAAGTCATTCGCCTGTTGAAACTTGTCGGCATTCCCGCGCCGGAATCGCGCATCAAAAATTATTCGTTCGAGATGTCCGGCGGCATGCAACAGCGCGTGATGATTGCGATGGCGCTGGCGAGCGAACCCAAATTGCTTGTCGCCGACGAGCCGACCACCGCGCTCGACGTGACCATTCAGGCGCAGATTCTGGATTTATTGAGCGATCTCAAGCAACGGCTCGGCATGGCGATTCTGCTTATCACGCACAACCTCGGCATCGTCGGCGACATGGCCGACCGCGTGGCCGTGATGTATGCCGGGCAGATTGTCGAGCTGTCGCCCGCGCGCGAACTT
>JBEKBA010000048.1:0-20182 GCA_050015635.1 Verrucomicrobiota bacterium | reverse complement strand
CAACGGCGACCCCACCAGCCTGGAATCATTTCAGGCTCACGACCGCAAAGCCTTCAACGGACTCTGTCTGGTGATTGTCCGCGCCAAAAATGGCGAAGCAGGAACCATCAAACTGATCGCCAAATCCAACGGCCTGAAAATCGGCACCACGACCATTAAAACAACTCTGAACGGATGCTGACCATCCCGGCCATTGGCTCCATTTCCAACTCTGGATGCAGCAATAGTTTAGGAGTCTAGTCGCCCGCAACGAACAACAAACGAGTCAAAAAGGCTATGAATTGATTGGGACGATTAGCCTCCGCTGTTTCGTGACAGAAGTTTCCAGCATCGCTGAAGTAAAATTCGGTAAACAAACACGGCGCAATCGCCAAAACTTGTTTGGAAGAGACTTTTGTTAATTTATAAGTCACTATTTAATAACGAGATACAAACAACCGCAAAAATATTAAAATAGTAGTTGACTATTTAGTCTAGTTGGTTAAAGTGTTATCAGGCTTCGACAATAAATAGATTGAAGCACAAACAAATAAAAAGTTATGGGCCGCGTTAGTGATGCAAAACAAAGATTGATGGATGCCGTGCTGGAACTGATTTGGTCCGGCTCGTATGGCAGCACGACCATTGATCACATTTGCGAGAAGGCTGGCGTCAAGAAGGGCAGCTTTTATTATTTTTTTGATTCCAAGGCGGAACTGGCGGCGGAAGCGGTTGAAGCCAATTGGCAGGATCGGCGGGCGGAACTGGACGGTATTTTCTCTGCAACCGTGCCGCCGCTGGAGCGGTTGAAGCAATTCTGTGATTTCACCTATAAAATCCAGCGTGAAATCAAATCAAAATATGGTCGCGTGCTGGGTTGCCCGCAAGCTTCGCTCGGCTCCGAAATCTGCACACAGGAAGATGTTTTGCAGAAAAAAATTCAGGAAATCATGGATCGAAAACGCAAATATCTCGAATCTGCCGTCCGCGACGCACACGCTGCCGGATTGATTCATGCGCCCGATCCCGCCGCCAAAGCCCGGATGATTTTTGCCTATTACGAAGGATTGCTGACCCAGGCGCGAATTCAAAATGATGCGGAAGTATTGCGCGAAACCGCCAGTGGGATGTTTGCGATGCTGGGAATAAAACAAAACGAAGCCGTCGCTGCCTGATTTGATTTTTTTAACTAAATACTTTACTAAATAGATAACTATAAAAATAAAACAAACTATGAATACGACCTATATAAACAAAAACCTGAACGCCGAACCATCCATCGCCAATCGTTGCCTGCAATCTTGCAAGAAACTGCTGGCCGGGATTGAGCAGGCTAAAAAAAGAATCGGCGCCGAGTTCCGCGAAATAGTGGAATTAAATCAAAAATCATTTCAACTGGCTTTGAACGAAGCCGAGGCGCTGGCTTGGCAGACGGATTATCCGCAACTGATTTTCCCGACGCTGGCGGTGGAAAAAGTTCAGGCGCTTGCGGTGCGTCAAGCGCGGCAACGGTCCATGCAGCAGCCGCATTTGGTTTTCGCCGAAGCCGCGTGATTGCCGGACTTGAAATTAAACAACTCAAAAATTCAGGAACAATCATGAAACACGGACTTTTTTTATCTTTGGCCGTTTCGACGTTGGCCGTCGGCTTGCTGGCTACCGGTTGCAGTCGCAGCGTTGTGCCGCAGGCCCCGCCGCCGCCGGCGGTGACGGTCGCGCCGGTGGAACAAAAAGAGATCGTCGAGTGGAGTGTATTCACCGGGTGGACCGAGCCGGTTGAGTCGGTGGAAATTCGCCCGCGGGTTTCCGGTTACATTCAGGAGGTGCGTTTTCAATCCGGGCAGTTGGTGAAGAAAGGCGACGTGCTGTTCGTCATTGATCCGCGCTGGAATCAGGCAGTGTTCGATCAACGTAAGGCCGAGTATGAACAGGCGAAGAGCGAGGCCGACCGCACGGACAAATTACTGGCCAACAACGCCATCTCAGCGGAGGAAGCTGAAGCGCGCAAAGCCCGCGCTGAGGAGGCGAAAGCCATGTTAGATTCGGCGAGACTGGATCTTGAATATACGGAAGTGCGTGCGCCGATTGACGGGCGGGTGAGTCGCGCGCTTTTGACCGTGGGCAATTATGTCAGCGGCAATGCCAGTTCAGCTTCCCTGCTCACAACCGTGGTTTCCGTAAATCCGGTTTATGTTTATACTGACATTGATGAAGACACGCTGTTGAAATTTAATGAACTGGTCTATTCAAAAAAATTGGGAAACACCGGTGACGGGAAAATCCCGGTTGAGTTGCAACTCGACGATGAATCGGAATATTTACACCGGGGACATATTGAGTCGTTTGATAACCGGCTGGATCCGAACACCGGCAGCATTCTCTTGCGCGC
Organism: Verrucomicrobiota bacterium; assembly: GCA_050015635.1. Taxonomy (GTDB): domain Bacteria; phylum Verrucomicrobiota; class Verrucomicrobiia; order Limisphaerales; family UBA11358; genus UBA11358. Next base: position 17,814 of record JBEKBA010000048.1, on the reverse strand, counting down.
CGTGTTTCCGAATGACGACGGCCGCATCGTGCCCGGATTGTTTGCGCGCATCCGCATTCCAATGAGCGGGCGTCATCCCGCCTTGTTGATTGATGAACGTGCCATCGGCACGGATCAGGCGAATAAATTCGTTCTGACGTTGACCCCGACAAACACGGTGCAATATCAAGCCGTGGAGCTCGGCCCGTTGATTGACGGTGAGCGTGTCGTCCTCTCCGGTCTGGAAGCGGGCGAAAAAATCGTCGTGAACGGCTTGGAACGCATCCGGCCCGGAATGCCGGTCACACCCCAGGAAGAAGTCGCGCAAGGCGATGGCGCAAAGATCGCCCAACGCTAAACTTTGTCAGATGACAAACCCTTTCAACGACAATGAACTTTTCCCATTACTTCATTAAGCGCCCGATTTTTGCCGGCGTGCTGTCCATCGCTGTCTTCGTCATGGGTTTGCTGGCGATGTTTAAACTGCCCATCAGTGAATATCCCGAGGTTGTGCCGCCGACGATTGTCGTGAAGGCGACTTATCCCGGCGCGAACCCCAAGACCATCGCCGAGACTGTTGCCTCACCGTTGGAACAAGCCATCAATGGCGTCGAAGGTTCACTGTATATGTTTTCGCAGGCGACCGGCGACGGCGTGATGACGTTGACCGTGACTTTCAATCTCGGCACGGACATTGATAAGGCGCAGGTGCAGGTGCAAGACCGTGTTTCGCAGGCGCTGCCGAAATTGCCGGAGGAAGTTCGCGACCTCGGTGTCACGACCACCAAACAATCACCCGACCTCACGATGGTCGTCCATCTTTTCTCGCCGAACGATCGCTACGACAAGGTTTACATCCGCAACTACGCGACGTTGCAAATCAAAGACGTGCTCGCGCGCATTCCCGGCGCGGGCGATGTGGAGGTTTTCGGCTCCGGTGATTATGCGATGCGCATCTGGCTCAACCCTGATAAAATCGCCGCGCGAAATCTCACCGCCAGTGATGTGGTCGCCGCCATTCGCGAACAAAATGTGCAGGTCGCCGGTGGCGTCATCGGCCAGCAGCCCGTCAGTGATCCGGTGAATTTTGAACTGCAGGTGAACGTCAAAGGCCGGCTGATTTCCGAGGAGGAATTTGGCAACATCATCGTCAAGACCGGACCAAACGGTGAATTAACTTTGCTCAAAGATGTCGCCCGCGTTGAACTCGGCGCGGGCAGCTACGCCCTGGAATCTTTGCTCAATAACAAAACGGCGGTAGCCATTCCGATTTTCCAGATGCCCGGCGCAAATGCGTTGCAACTTTCCAGGGATGTTCGCCGTGCGATGGCGGAGCTGAAGAAAAATTTCCCCGAAGGACTCGATTATTCCATCGTTTATGACCCGACCGTGTTCGTGAGGCATTCCATTGAAGCCGTCATTCACACGCTTTGCGAAGCGATTCTGCTCGTCGTCATCGTTGTCATCATTTTCCTGCAAACCTGGCGCGCGGCGATTATTCCGCTCGCCGCCGTGCCTGTGTCGCTCATCGGCACTTTTACGATCATGCTCGCATTCGGCTTCAGTATCAACGCGCTCTCGCTTTTCGGTCTTGTGTTGGCCATCGGCATCGTCGTGGACGACGCCATCGTCGTCGTGGAGAACGTCGAGCGAAACATTGCGCGCGGTTTGTCGCCTTATGACGCGGCCAGACAGGCCATGAACGAAGTCACCGGGCCGATCGTGGCCACGGCGCTCGTGTTGTGCGCCGTGTTTGTGCCTACGGCATTCATCACGGGTTTGACGGGTCAATTCTACAAGCAGTTCGCGTTGACGATTGCAATTTCCACTGTCATCTCCGCGTTCAATTCGCTGACGCTTTCGCCCGCTTTGTGCGCGGTGTTGCTCAAGGATCATCATGCGCCAAAAGATTGGCTTTCCCGCGTGATGGAAAAATCATTCGGTTGGTTTTTCCATCCCTTCAACCGTGTGTTCGCCTGGGCGGGCAAAAAATATTCTGGTGGCGTCGTTGGCGTGTTGCGCAAGAGCGCCCTCGCCCTTGTTGTTTATGGCGGGCTGGTTTTGCTGACGGGCTGGAGCTTCAACAAAGTGCCGACCGGCTTTGTGCCGACACAGGATAAACAATATCTCGTCGCGTTCGCGCAACTGCCGGATGGATCGTCGCTTGACCGCACCGAGGCGGTGATTCGCCGGATGTCGGACATCGGTTTGAAACAGCCGGGCGTGGAAGCAGCGGTTGCTTTTCCCGGATTGAGCATCAGTGGATTCAGCGTTGCGCCGGATGCGGGCATTGTTTTCTTCACGCTAAAGCCGTTTGAAGAACGCACCACGCCGGACTTGAGCGGCCCCGCGATTACCGCCGCATTGAATCAAAAACTTTCCGCAATTCAAGACGCGTATGTGCTGACGGTTCCGCCGCCGGCAGTGATGGGCTTGGGCACGATTGGCGGTTTCAAACTTTACGTCGAAGACCGTGCCGACCTTGGTTACGATGCCCTTTATCAAAATTTGCAGAATATCATCGGCAAAAGTTATCAGACGCCCGGACTTGCCGGGGTCTTTTCGACGTTCACCGTCAACGTGCCGCAATTGGACGCGGACGTTGACCGCGTGAAGGCGAAAATGCAGGGCGTGCCGTTGCAAAATCTGTTCGAGACGATGCAGATTTATCTCGGCTCGCTTTATGTGAATGATTTCAATCGCTTCGGGCGCACCTACGAAGTCATCGCGCAGGCTGATGCGCCGTTCCGCGCCCACGCCGATGACATCACCCGGCTCAAAACGCGCAATGACAGGGGCGAAATGGTGCCGCTCGGGGCCGTCGTGAAAGTGACGGAATCGCACGGCCCCGACCGCGTTATGCGTTACAACGGTTATCCGGCGGCGGAAATCAACGGCGCGCCCGCGCCGGGTTATAGTTCGGGCCAGGCCGAGGCATTGATGTCGAAACTTGCCACCGAAAATTTGCCACGCGGCATGGCCTATGAATGGACGGATTTGACTTACCAACGCATCCTTGCCGGTAACGCGGCCATCTATATTTATCCGCTCTGCCTCCTGCTCGTATTTCTCGTGCTGGCCGCGCTCTACGAAAGCTTCCGTCTGCCGCTCGCCATTATTCTGATTGTGCCGATGTGCCTGTTGTTCGCCATCACGGGCGTGTGGCTCAAAGGCAGCGACAACAATATCTTCACCCAGATCGGTTTTATCGTGCTCGTCGGGCTCGCGTGCAAAAACGCAATTTTGATCGTCGAATTTGCCAAGCGCAAACAGGACGAAGGCTTGACGCCCTTTGACGCGGCCATCGAAGCGTGCCGTCTGCGTTTGCGCCCGATCTTGATGACCAGCATTGCGTTCATCGCGGGCGTTTTTCCGCTGGTCGTCGCGCGCGGCGCGGGTGCTGAAATGCGCCAGGCGATGGGCATCGCCGTGTTCTGCGGCATGATTGGCGTCACGTTGTTCGGTCTGTTTTTGACGCCGGTTTTCTACGTCACGCTGATGAAACTCGGCTGGAGGAAAAAACCCGCAACGCAATCCAATCCCGCGTTGCCCGGCTCCGGCGCGGCGGCCACGGGAATCGTAACGGTTGCCTTGTTATTCACCATCGTGTCGGCGAAAGCCGGTTGGCTGACCGTTGGTCCTGATTATCAACCGCCGGTCAATTCTGTTCCCGCAAATTACAAAGCCGTCGAATTCGGCAATTGGAAGGAAGGCCGTCCGCTTGACAATGTGCCGAAGGGAAATTGGTGGGAAATTTTCGGCGACCCGAACCTGAACGCGCTGGAGTCGCAGGCGGTGCAGGCCAATCAGCAGCTTAAAGCCGCTGTCGCGCGCGTGGATCAGGCGCGTGATACGGCGCGCATCGCTCGCAGCCAGTTGATGCCCGACTTGAGTTTGGATCCCGGTTTCACGCGTGAACGTTATTCCCCCAACGCCAATCCCGGCTATGGCAACCTCACGGCGAACACCTTCAGCACCCCGCTGGATTTGAGTTACGAAGTGGATTTGTGGGGCCGTGTGCGCCGCCTTTTTCAGGGTGCGCACTCCGATGCCCAGGCGTCCCTTGCGGATTTTTACAACGTCCTGCTCACGCTCCAGTCGGACGTCGCGCAAAATTATTTTTCGCTGCGTTCGCTCGATGCGGAAATCGCCACCGTCAACGGCACCATCACTTTGCGTCACGAACAGGTGCAGCTCGTGCGCAGCCGGCTGGAAGGCGGCATCGGCAGCGAACTCGATGTCGCCCAGGCGGAAACCGAACTGGCCACCACCGAGGCCGAAGCCGCTTCGCTCGCCCGCCAACGCGATGAACTGGAAAATGCCCTCGCGATTTTGGTCGGTGAAAATCCGTCCGGTTTCAAACTCGCCGCGCTGGACGACCCCGACTGGAATCCCCGGCCGCCGGAAATCCCCGCCGGGCTGCCATCGGATTTGCTGGAACGCCGCCCGGATGTGGCTCAAGCCGAACGTCAACTCGCCTCGGCCAATGCCAGGATCGGCGTCGCCAAGGCTGCTTTTTTCCCCGTGCTGACGCTGACTGGCTCGGCTGGATATTTAAGTGGCGACCTTTCTTCGTTGTTCACTTGGGATAGCCGCACTTGGTCCATTGGTCCGAGTCTTTCATTGCCGGTTTTTGCCGGTGGGCGCAACCGCGCGAATTACAAATACTCGCAGGCGGCGTTTCAAGAATCGGTTGCGCTCTATTGCCAGCAGGTCCTCGTCGCCTTCGGCGATGTGGAAAACAGCCTGTCTGGGATTTATCATTTTGCTGTTCAATCGGAAGCGCAGGAACGCGCCGTTGCCAGTGCGCGCCGCGCGGCGGACTTGGCCGCCGACCGCTATCGTTCAGGCATTGTGGCCTATATCGAAGTCGTTGATGCAAACCGCGACGCGCTGGCTGCTGAACGTGCCAACGCGCAACTCGCAGGCCAGCGTTTGATTGCCGCTGTCCAACTGATTAAAGCTCTCGGCGGTGGGTGGAACGAAACGCGAATTCTGGCGGGCGCCGCTCCCCTTAACCCTCAATCGGAGGCAAAAAATGAAACCAATCATTGAAGTCAACGAGGTAAACTTCAAAATCAGCCTTGCGGAGATCATTTCCGACGTGAAGAAAAAAAAGTAAAAACTTTGGCCTTTTTAGTAACCATAAATCAACCAAACAACCAACAAACCGGGAAAGAATAAACATATGAGCAACCACATCACAAAAAAACTGGAAGGCAAAGTCGCCGTTGTCACGGGCGCATCCAAGGGCATCGGCGCATCCATCGCCGAATACCTCGCTGCGGAAGGCGCGTCGGTCGTCGTCAACTACGCTTCCAGCAAAACCGGAGCGGACAAGGTCGTTGGCAAAATCACCGCGCAGGGCGGCAAAGCCGTCGCGGTCCAGGCAGACGTCGCCAAAAAACTGGACATCGCGCGTCTGTTTACTGAAACGAAGAAGGCTTTTGGCCGGCTCGATATTCTCGTGAACAACGCGGGCATCTATGAATTTGCGCCGCTCGAACAAATCACGGCGGAACATTTCCATAAACAATTCGATTTGAATGTGCTCGGCCTGTTGCTCACCACGCAGGAAGCGTTGAAATATTTCAGCCCCGCCGGCGGCAGCGTCGTCAACGTCAGTTCGCTCGTCAGCACCTTGACGCCGCCGAATGCTTCGGTCTATAGTGCCACCAAAGGCGCGGTGGATGCCATTACCGGTTCGCTTGCCAGGGAACTCGGCGCGCGCAAGATTCGCGTCAACGCCGTCCGGCCCGGCTTGGTCGAAACCGAGGGTACGCGGACGAGCGGCTTTGCCACGGGTGATTTCCACGACCAATTTGTGGCGCAGACTCCGCTTGGCCGTATCGGTCAGCCGCAGGACATCGCCACGGCGGTCACCTTCCTCGCGTCCTCGGATTCATCATGGATCACCGGCGAAACCTTGCTCATTGCGGGCGGTCATCGCTGATTCATCATCCAGATTCATTACCACAACTGACCTGAAACGTTTTTATGAACACACCAGCCTCCACACCCGATCTCACACAACGCCCGCCGCGCAGCCCGCGCGTGCGGCTGGGCGGTTATGTTCTGCTGCCACGCATCCTGGACAAGGGTCGGGCTGCGCTTGCCGGAAAACTCGGTGAATATCACTACGGCGGCAAAGGCATGGACCGTCACTTCTTAAGCTTCACCGGCCTCGACCACGAGGCGTTGAAAGCGGAACTCGCAAAAGGCGGCGGCGACGGCGAACTGCTCGCGTGGATCAACACCAATGCAAAACCTTCTCGTCAGCCGTGGGAAATCGCCGCGTGGAGCGATTATCAAGAACGCCGCGGGCCGGATAGTGATGCCGAAACCATCACTTATTTCGCTGACGCCGTGGGCAGGTTCAGCACGACGCGCGAAGACATCTGCACGTGGTTCGATCTGCTCGATCTTGACGATTACTGCACCTTCGGTGGCAAGGCATGAATGTGGAATACGGAGAACCACCAATCCCGAATATTGTTTCGACAAATCAACACAAGAACGGGCAGTAACACGTTTCCTCTGACCGTTTCTGGATCCGCTTTCTATTCGGTTTGGAACGTATTGATAAAACTATTGATAAAACATCAGCGGAACGGATACCAAAACAAACACCATTTCGGTGCCTGGCAAGGATTCGGGAAACGGGCGGCAATTCGGCCGCTGCTAGTTAAAGCTTGCATCGTTTTGCAACATTTCCAATGTTCTCGGCGTCTCTTTTAGAACGAGACGGTTTTTAATTATGCGTCAATTCAAACTGATTCTATTCGCGCTCTCAATCCTCGCCGCGCCGGAGCTTTTCGCCAAAGAGGGCTGGATCAATTTGTTCAACGGCAAAGACCTTTCGGGTTGGACGCAAAAAACCGGCGACGCCAGATTCTTCGTGGACGACGGCTGCATCGTCGGCGAGGTCGTTTCCGAAAGCGACACGAACAGCGTTCTCTGCACGAAAAAAAACTACGACAATTTCATTCTCGAACTCGATTTCAAGGTTGATCATCAACTTTTCTCGGGTGTCCATATTCGCAGCGAGTATGCCGCAAAAGATACCCCGGGGAAGTGGAATGGACAGCCCCTGACCATTCCTGCGGGGCATGTGTATGGATACCTGGTGCTGATTGATCCAAGCCCGATTCATCGCTGGTGGACGGCCACGCTTTACGACCAGCGCTGGTGGACGGCCGGCATTTATGACGAGCGGCGGCGCATGTGGCTTTATCCCGGCTCATTGGGCGGCGACCCGGACAAATTTTCAAGGCAAGGCATGAAAATTTTCAACACCAATGACTGGAATCACCTTCGAATCGAGGCCGTCGGCGACTCAATAAAAACCTATCTCAACGGCGTCCTGTGCGCACATATCAAAGATTCGCTGACGCCGAAAGGCTTCATCGGCCTGCAAGTCCGCGACTGGATCAGCGACGACGATCACGAAACCCTCCCGGGAGCAAAAGTGCGTTTCAGAAACATCCGCCTGAAACCGGTCTCTCCAAAACCGCCCATGGCCGGGCCGCCGCCAAACACACTCGCGGAAATTCCCCTGACTCGAGGCGCAAAGTAGCCAAAATGAAAGTTTTTTCAAACTGAGCCGCCACCGCTTTCAGAAACAATTTGACAGACACGACCCAAGTTTGTGAAAGTGCCAGAAAGGCCAAAAAGTTAAGGATTATATGAAAAATTCATTGAAGTTTTTTCTTAACCGAATGGGCAAAGTTTCATGCGGACTCATTTTGCTTGCAACCGCGCTGCTGTTGTTCCAGGCACAGGCCGTGGCACAGGCTGTGAATGTGCTCACTCAACACAACGATCTTTCGCGCGACGGGGCCAACACCTCGGAAACCATATTGACGACCGCCAACGTCAATTCGACCAACTTCGGGCAATTTTTCACCGATAGCGTGGACGGCCAGGTTTACGCCCAGCCGCTTTACGTTGCCAACATGAGCATTTCCGGCGGGACGCACGATGTGGTTTTTGTCTGCACGGAAAACAACAGTGTGTATGCGTTTGATGCGGACACGGCTGGCATCACTTACTGGCAGACCAATTTCGGCACCCCCTTTAATCCCGCTACACTCAGTTGCAGCGATTTGACGCCGGTAGTCGGCATCACCGGCACTCCGGTCATAGATTTAAACAGCGGCACGCTCTATGTGGATACGAAACTGTCAGCGGGACCTGCTCATGAGCTGCATGCGCTGGATATTACGACCGGCAACGAGAAATTCGGCGGGCCGGTGACCATTTCTGCCAGTGGCTTCGCCGCCATGTATGAGCACCAGCGTCCGGGTCTGTTGTTGTTGAACGGCATGGTTTATGTTTCCTTTGGCTCACACTGCGACGACCAACCCTCTGGGGGAACATATCATGGTTATGTGCTGGGTTACAATGCCACCAACCTTTCGCAAGTTTACTCTTTCAACGTAACCCCCACCGGCATCCAGGGCGCGGTTTGGTCCGGCGGCATGGCGCCGGCGGCGGATACGAACGGAAACATCTACATCATGACCGGAAACGGAACCTTTGACGGCATCACCAATTACGGCGAGTCAATGATCAAACTGAACGGCAGCTTGTCGCTGCAGGATTATGCTACTCCGAACGACTGGTTAAACCTCAACAATGGTGACGAGGACTTCGGTTCCGGCGGGCCGGTATTGCTGCCGACACACTATGCGGTTGGGATAGGCAAGGATGGGAACCTATGTCTGGCCGATATCAACAACATGGGTCACGTGGGCAACTTTGTGCAGGATTTCTCAGCCGAGTCAACGTATGGCGATACGGTTGGTAAATCGCCGGTTTATTGGCAGGGGCCGGCCTTGCAGTATCTTTTCGTCCTGCACAGCCAAAACCCGACCAAATCCTTTGAATTTACCGGCACGAACATTGTCACCACGCCGTTGGGCACGGCGTCGTTCACGCAGAGCGATCGTTGCGGCGGGCTTTCACTGTCAGCCAATGGAACGAACAACGGCATTTTGTGGGAAATTGGCAGCGACAGCAATCTGCGGGCGTATAACGCGGTGAATTTTCCAACGTTGCTCTGGAGCGGGAGCATCGGGACGTATGTGAAGATGACGTGCCCGACGATAGCGAACGGGAAGGTGTATGTGGGAACCGCCGGCAATTTGACCGTATTGGGACTGACCAACTACCTCTACATGCAAAACATCCAGCCAAACCCGGTGTTTAATTGGATTTCCGGAACCCTGATGGAGGCGACCAATTTGTCGGGACCGTGGGTGACAAACACTACTGTTTCGCCTTACACGGTTGTGCCGACAAACGCACAAATGTTCTACCGGGTGTTGCTAAGCAGCGGTCCGTAAGGCCACAGAACTAACTTTGCTGTTTCTGCGAACTGGATTTCCTGCAGGCTTCAGCGAATACAGATATTCATTTGACTGGCGATTCTCCGAGTCGCAACGACTCGGAGGCAGTCCGGTAAATGAGTTTTTTACTTGAATCTGATTCGGCTTCGGCAAGGGCTTCGCCAATCAAGTGGTGTTTGGGCGCGAGTGAACAGACCGGATCGGTCGCCGTCGCATCGTTTGTGAGCAGAAACGCCTGACACCGGCAGCCGCCGAAATCCACTTCCTTGCGCGGGCAACTCCGGCAAGGTTCGGGTAGCCAGCCAGTGCCACGAAATTTTTGAAACGCCTCCGATTCAAACCAAATTTCCCGGAGCGAATGCCGTCGCGCGTTGTCGAATTTCAAGCCGCGAATCTCGCGCGCGGTCTGGCAGGGCAACACCGCGCCGTCGGCGGCAACGGTCATGAAAACACGACCCCAGCCATTAAGACAGGCCTTGGGATAGGATTCGAAATAATCGGGCAGCACATATAAAATTTCCATCCGTCCCTCGAGCCGCGCACGCGCCGCGCCGGCCACGCGCGCCGCGTGTTCCACTTGCGGGCGCGTCGGCAAAAATGCCGCGCGATTTTTCAACGCCCAGCCGTTGTATTGGCTGTTCGCCAGTTCCAACCGCTCCGCGCCGAGTTCCTCCGCCATGGATATAATGGCTTCTATGCGGTCGAGGTTCTGGCGATGCAACACGACGTTCACCGTCAGGAAAAATCCCAGTTCCTTTGCGATTTGTGCCGCGCGAATTTTTTTTATGAAGGAAGGAGCGCCACCCGCGAGGCGGTCGGAATTTTCCGCGTCCGCGTCTTGAATGCTCACTTGCAAACTATCGAGTCCGGCGGCGCGCAATGGCGTTCCGATTTTCTCATTGAACAATGTGCCGCCGGTGCTCAGGTTGGTGTAAAGTCCCAGGTCGCGTGCGCGCCGGATGATTGGCGGCAGATCGGCGCGCAACAAAGGTTCGCCGCCGGAGAAATGCGCCTGCACGATGCCCAGTGCCGCAGCTTCAGTCAAAATGCGTTCCCATTCGGCTGTGGTCAATTCCTCCCTGTGCCGCGCGAAGTCAATCGGGTTGCTGCAATACGGACATTGCAGCGGACAACGATACGTCAGTTCGCAAAGCAATGAATAGGGAAGCGGCGTTTCCATCGACATTTAATCTGCAACGGTCATCAAACCTTTTCCAATGAGTCGCGCCAGCAAATCTTTCACGTCCTGATCAATCATGTCGCTGCCAAATTTTTCGCCAAGCGTCTTCACGATTTCAGCTACGGTGCGCCGACCGTCGCAAAGCGCAACCACTTCGTGCGCGGTTTGATTGAGCACCAGCACGCCCTCGGGAAAAAGCAGCAACGGTTTTTGCCGGATTTCGTCCCACTTCAACCGGGCTTTGGCGGCGAGACGTGGCTTGGCCGTGTCAGGAGGATTGCTCATCGGCATTTTTCCACTGGTTGGGAAGGTAGGCAAAGTGCATGGCGTCGAGCATGGCCCAAAGTAATTCGCATTTGAATTTCAACGCCGCCACCGCCTGTTCCTGTTGTTCGCGGGTGCGGCAGCGTTCCAGCACCAGCCGCAATGCGAAATCGGAATCGCGCGGCGCCTGGGTCAGGCGTCCCCGGAAATACCGCAGAGCCTCCGTCTTCACCCACGGATAGTGCTTCTCAAATGCGGCGAGTCGCGCGGCCATCAGCACCGGCGAGAATAATTCGGTCAATGAGGCGGCCACGGCTTCGACCCACGGTTTTGTCCGGCAAAAATTGACGTATGCGTCCACCGCGTAACGCACGCCCGGCAACAGTCGCGCTTGCGTGAGCATTTCCCCGCGTGACAACCCGACCGCTTCGCCGAGGCACAACCATTTTTCGATGCCGCCTTCATCGCCCTGCATCCCGTCGTGATCCAAAATGCGCTGAATCCACGCGCGCCGTACTTCGCGTTCGGGACAATTCGAAAGAATCGCCGCGTCCTTGATCGGAATTTGTGTCTGGTAATAAAACCGGTTGGCCACCCAGCCCTGCAGTGACGGCAAGTTCAAACGTCCATCATTCATCAAAGCGTGAAAAGGATGTTGGTCGTGGTAGCTGTTTTCACCCACTGCCCTCAGGCGTGCGGTGAATTCTTCCGGCGACCAGCAACGTTCATTGCGAATGTTCATGCACTGATTTTGAGTGTTATCCGGCTTTTGATAATTTCACAAGCGAATGTCCATTCCATCATGCGCCACTTCCATGCCGGCACGCGCGACCGTATTGTGCTCGCGCGACGTGTTGCGGAGAATTGGATTCGTATTGTTGATGTGGATATAAATTTTGCGCGGGATTTTCAACGACTGCAACCATTTGAAAGTGCCATGCGACCCGCCAATCGGAACGTGTCCCATGTCGCCGGCCGTGCGTTTGGTGAAACCGGGCGAAACCATTTCGCGCTCCGACCAAAACGTGCCATCCAGGAGCAGGCAATCACAGCCGGCAATGAATTTTTCCACTTCAACCGTAATCGCGGGCAGGCCGGGCAAATAGGCCAGGCTTTTTTGGGACGATTCAATTCGCAGGCCTACGACGAGTCCGCGCCGCTTCAAATGCGGCGCATAAGGCGGGGTTTTTGAACCCAGGTCGAGAGCCGAAATGCGCAGCGACGCTATCTGAACCGGAAAATGGGAAACGCGAACTTCGCAATAATTTTTCAAAACCGGCAGCAGGGAAAAATTTTCGTTCAACAGTTCCCCGACGGTTTGAGTGCAAACCAGTCGCAGCTTCCGATGTTCGCGCAGCGAGAGCAATCCCGTAACGTGATCCAGTTCGCCGTCGGTCAGTACCACCGCAGCGATGGCTGTGCCGCGCAATTTTTTGCCGCCGGGCGACAACGAACGAAAAGTGGCGGCTTGCGAACAAAAGTCGGGAGATGCGTTGAAAAGAACCCAGTTTTTATTATCCGCAGAAACCGCCATTGAGGATTGAGTGCGTCGAAGACCGGGAAATTTTAAAGTTCGCGCCGCGCGGCAATTTGCACAACTACAATTCCACTGTGGAACGCCGCCGCCGGCGGCAGAGCCAAGAACACGGATTTTCACTGGCGTAAAAAATAAGACCGGCAAATCTGCCGACCTGCCGTGTCAACCAACAGTGCCGCAACCTCGCTTACTTGCCCACGTTGACGTAGGCGGTTACTTCCATGGCGAGGCTGATTTCTTCGAACTCCGGTTTAATCCATGTATTCATAACTATTTATTTGTTGCAACCGATGCTGCTTTATTTTCCGTCAACATGCAAGAAAATCTTTGGCTGGCGCACGGAACGCGGCGGAAAATTAAATTTTCACTTTGAACTGTTCTCCCGCCTTGAGCGACCGGGCAAAGGCCGCAAGCAGTTCTGGAATTTGTTCCAAATCCTTCAAGCTAATCACTTCCACCGGTGAATGCATATAACGGTTCGGCAAACTGACCAGCGCGCTGGCAATGCCGCCGCGCGTCCAGAAAATCACGTCGGCGTCCGTGCCGCTGTTGGACAACATCGCGCCATGCTGAAGTGAAATTTTCCCGGCCTTGGCCACGGTTTCGATTCGCCTGACGACTTCAGGATGGTTGCAGCCGCCGTGGGTAATCACCGGGCCGTGGCCGATTTTCACATCGCCGTGCTGCGTCTTGCTCACGGTCGGATAATCCGTCGCGTGCGTCACGTCCACCACCAGCGCCACATCGGGTTTGAGTGAGTAGGCAATTTGCCGCGCGCCCAGCAAACCGACTTCTTCCAGGACATTTGAAACGGCGCAAATTTCCGCGCGCAATTTTCCTTTCGATTCTTTCAGCAGCCGTAACGCTTCCGCCACGGCAAATGTGCCGATGCGATTGTCGAACGCCCGCGCCACCGCCATGTCGTTTCGCAACAAATCAAATTCATCGGCCAGCGTAATCGGGTCGCCGATTTGTACGAGTTTTTCAACTTCCTTGCGGCTGCCCGCGCCGAGGTCTATGAATAAATCGTGAATCTTCGGCGGCTTCGGGTCTTTTTCCTCGCGCATCAAATGGGGTGCGATGTTGCCGACAACGCCTTTCACCGCGCCATTGCGGGAGTGAATAATGATACGCTGCGCCTTGGTGATGGCTGCATCCACGCCGCCCATTTTGCGAACATAAATAAAACCTTCATCGGTAATAAAATTCACCGCCATCGCAATTTCATCCGCGTGTGCCGCGAGCATCAGCCGCGGTGAACCGCCTTTGTTCAATACGGCGACACAATTGCCGTAAGCATCGGAAAAAGTTTCTTCAGCGAATTGTCCGGCGTAATCGAGCCAGACCTGTTGCCCGCGAACTTCGTGGCCGGTCGGACTTGGCGTGTTGACCAAAGTCCGCAGAAAATTGAGGGATTGTTCACGCATACACGAAAATTACACGCTCGGGATGTGTGTGTCGAGTGCGGGTAATTGCCGGACACTTTGTTTCACCGGCTCCACGTTACGCCGCCGTAAAAGAAGCGTATTCGCCTCAGCGGCCACGTCTGGTTTCCGCCGTCCATTTATGACTCTGCGCCCGACGGAACACATTAGGACCCGGAGGTTGGACACGCCACATCGCGTACTCTGTCGGGGATTGAGCCTATAACTTCCAGGAAACACCGAAATAAAACGAGCGGGGATCGCCGGGATGAAAGACCTGGGCGGACTGGGTGGGAGTGCCACCATTCGCATAATTGTCGGAAATGGGATCAACGGAGGAGGCGTAGCGTTCGTCCAACAAATTCCTGGCCTCAAAGAAAATCGAAAACCCTTTGCCCAACTGCATTCCGGTTTTGAACCCGAGCAGGGCATAGGCTGGCGCATAAAGGGTGTTGGCGTTGTCAACGGGATACGGCGTTATGACCCAATTTACGTTCGGTCCCGCGTAGAAACCGCCGGGGGTTTCATACATCAATTGCGCCTCATAGACATTGACCGGCACGCCGGCGATGCGATTGTTGCCATAGGTGGGATCGTGATCAAAATGAAGATCGCTCAAGGTGTAGTTCTGGCGCAAGGTGAGGCGGTCGCCGAAATGGGTTTTGTCCTCCTTCACGAAAATCGAGTCCAAGAATCTGATTTCCAAGCCGGCTTCAATGCCCTGATTATAGGACTTGGCAATGTTTACGCCACCGATTTCCGCGTCGGTCTGCGGGTCGTACAGGTCCAGTAGCTCGTCGCGCACCCGGGAATGATAAAGGGTCAATTCCCAATCGAAACGGCCGTCTTCGCCGCGCGCGCCGACTTCCGCCGTCCAGGCTCTTTGCGGCTGCAACGGCGTCAACGTCTGGCTGGTGTCGGGGCCGGTATCGAAATTGACCATGTTGTCGAACGAAGGCGGCTGCCAGCTTCGACTGAAATTGGCGTAGAGTTGGTCCTGGTCGGTCAGTTCATAAATCAGCCCGATCTTGGGATTAAGGGTGCGAAAAATCAGGTTGGCGGACGCATTGCCATCAACCGAATTGGTAAAGTTATCATAAAAATGCCGCTGCGCGTAGGCGGCTTGAATGCCCGTAACCAGCGAAAGTTTTTCCGTCAGATAATGCTGGTTTTGCGCGTAGAGGACGGCGTTGAGCGACCACTCGGTGTCCGCCCCGGTGAGGGCGCCTTGCTGTCCGTTGATGTTGACGTAGTATGAATCAACTTCCCTTTCCGCGGTCGGATTGAATCCTGCGGTGAAGATGTTGTCTTCGCCCAGAAATTCGCTGCGGGTGGTGGAGTTGAACAAGGCCCCGTAGTCGTCCGCATAAAAAGTTCCGATGCCCTGAAGATAATTGTTGGTGATGTAGAGATTGGGTTCATAGGCGTTGCGATGCCACCAGTACACGCCGGCATCGGCTTCTTCGCCGCCGGATTCGTAAGTCATCTTGTCGGCCAGCCGCAGGTAATACCAATTTTTGAGGAAATCCTCGGGGATCGCGTTCGTCTGGGCCTGTTGCGGATTCTGCTGCATTTGCTGCAGGGACAACGCCCCGGGCAATTGTCGGTCCGTCTCATCGGCGATGAGATAGAACCGGTTTTCGAGTCGGTCGTTGATTTTGTATCCGAAATCGCTGAACAGCATTTCGGTGTCCTCCTGGCTGTGCTCGCGGTAGCCGGAGCGGTCACGGCCGGAGAGGGAAACGTAATAATCAAACGGCCCATCCACTCCGCCGGAACTGGCTTGGCCGCGCATAAAACCAAAGCTGCCTCCTTCGAGCTGGACGCTTGCCGGCGGGGCATCGTAACCGGTGTAGGGAACGAAATTGACCGCGCCGCCCAGCCCCAGTCCGCCGTATTGCAGGGCATTGGCGCCGCGATAAACCTCCGAGTATTTGAAGGTGCTGACGTCGAAGTCCTCCAGAATGATTTCGCCGTCGCCCTGGTTCAACGTCAACCCGTCAATCAGATATTGCACCCCGTTTGGCTCGTCCTCGGAAAACACTCCAGAGCCGCGTATAAAGACCTTGCTCACCTCGACCTCATTTTCCGAGAGCATGACCAGGCCGGGAGCGTTTTGGAACAGGTCGTCCAGGCTGGAGACACGCCCCTGATACATCGGCTCGACGCCCTGGAGAGTGAAGCCACCGGGGACTTCCTTCTTCTGTTGAACCGCCTGGCTGAAGGGCGGCGAGGTCAGGGACGATCCATTGTTGGTGCCGAAGACGGTCACCGGCGTTAGAACGATGGGCGCATTGGTTGGCGGATTGGTGGATTGCGCCTGCGTGCCGACATCCAGCCACTGCACCATAATTAACGCAGCGAGTTGAATTGTAAATTTGGTATTCACCCTGGATACGCTGACAAACTAGCAAAACCGTCCCAACGGTTGCTATTTTTGAATTGCGAAAATCTGTCGTCTGCCTGTGGTAATGGCACTTGACCACCAATGATGAAAATTTCCTGGCACGATGATGTTTTTGGTAAAGCCCGGTCTAAACGCCTTCGCGGCAGAATTGTCGGGCCGTTTAAAACAAAATTGGAGCGGATACCAAACAAGTCAAAAAGAGTATGAATTGGTTAGAGTGATTAGGCTTGATTTCCCGTGAAATCAGGCATATTGGCTTCGCAATCGCGGGGTTTCTCAGTCAATCCAGGTCATTGGCTTCATCTACAACTGCCAATACAACAACAGTTTAGGAATCTTGGCATCCGCAACGGACACCAAAAGAGCCAAAAATGATATAAATTGGTTGGGACGATTAAGGCTCGATTCCCCAATAAATAAGCATATTGGCTTCAAAATCCCTTGAAAGCCAACCAAGAACCATACACTTGTGAGGCTAGGCAAATTCATGGGATGTGGCACAATTTAAGCAATCAGTTGACCCGTAACTCAAAACCTATGAAGACTATTATTGTTAAAAATGTTTGTTCCATTACTTCTGTCATTGCCGGGTTGGCATTGGCAGTGTTGCCTGCAAAAGCCCAGGTCACTTATTATGGCCCCGGCGTAGCGAACGGCGGCGGCGGGAGTGGAACAGAAATTAACAGCGTTGTGGTCAATAACAATGCCACCGCTATCTCTTTCACCGTCACCTCGGCCTCGACGTTGAGTGCATACATTCAGTATTATGTCCTGATGCAGTATGTTGGCCAGGGTGGCAGTGGAAGCACGGCACTCTTACACTCCGCTGGGGCCTTAAACGGTTGGGGCCCCAGTCTTGGTATCAGCACCGGTGAAAACGCCTTTATTGCCACTTATTACCAAGGTAGTGGTGGTGCCACTCCAGCGTATTATAGTGGGGGTGTTTGGACGCAGGGTTCGGGAGTGGGCTATGTTGCTGGCGGCCCCGGAGACAATTACGTCACATTTTCAGAGCCGTTAAGCAGCCTCGGTTTGAGTGCTGGCAGTAGTTTTTACTTCGACGTTGTGTCAGGATACGCCAATAACAGCGGGCAATCTGCTTATGGGTCATTGGACAGCTATCTTTATCCTGCGGAGACGGATGATTCTTATAAGCCTTACCTTGGTTCCAATGCTTATGACCCTGCAACAGATGCATCAGGCACAGACTTCGGTACGAGTTCGAGCGAATATACCGTTACAGGTGTTCCTGAACCGGCAACCTGCGCGTTAATTGGGTTGGGCGGCTTGGTTATGATTGGACGTATGGTGCGTCGTAATGCCGTATAATTCCGCGCCTCTTTATACACCCGAAGGCACACGTAAAGCGTGCCTTCGGGTTTTTTATCGTAAAATTTGTGCAGTCAGCGCCGTAAGCGCAATATCTCCGTAGATACGTCTTTTGGCTTGCCGCAGCACCGCTGCAGCGGGCCTGCAGCAAGGCTGCAAGTGAGGTCAGGGATGGCGCAGACCAATGTCAAAGGCCGATGAATATACTCGGAGTGTTAAGGATTCAGCATTCGACGATGCTCGCTCCGGCCACCGCTCGCGTGACGAACCAGGTCGGAATTATATTCGTGCGTTGCAGATAATCCTTGGTCATGCGCTGGGCAATGGCCGCAACCTTTGCCGTC
>JBEKBA010000047.1:0-19245 GCA_050015635.1 Verrucomicrobiota bacterium | reverse complement strand
TAACGCTCAACGGCACCATCAACGTCACCAACGCCGCCGGATTTGGCGCCGGCAGCTACACCCTGTTCTCTTATAATGGCAATCTGGCCGGGAGTCCCGTGCTGGGCAATGTTCCGGCCGGTTTCAACTGCTCGTTGAACACCAATACTGCCGGCGAGGTGAATTTGACGGCTACTCCGCCGGCGCCCGCCGCGCCAACCAATCTGGTCGCCGTGGCCGAAAACCTGGCCGTGAATTTGTCCTGGTCACCGTCCGCAACCGCGACGGGTTACGATGTCATGCGTTCGATTGTCAGCGGCGGGCCTTATTCGGCGATCCAGACAAATCTCATGTCCACAAACTATGTTGATACTGCTGTGACCAACGGGGTGACATATTATTATGTGGTTTCAGCCGTTAATTCCGGCGGTGAAAGCCCGGATTCCGCCGAAGTCAGCGCGGAGCCAATGCCATCACTCGCGCCGGTAAGTCTTGCCGTTCAAAACAACGGCAATGAATTGCAAGTCTCCTGGCCGGCGGATCACATTGGTTGGTATCTTGAAATTCAGACCAACCCTCCCGGTGCCGGGCTGACCACAAACTGGACGATTTTTGCCGGCTCCAATACCACCAATCAGATGCTCATTCCGTTTGACCCGGCCAACGGCAGCGTGTTTCTCCAGCTCATGTACCCCTGATGACTTCGTTGGGCCGGGAATTTCTTACGGTATCATTGGATTCCAGCCATCCGGGCCGCCCAGAACTTTTTCGACGGTGATATTTTCAGCTTCGGTCCCAGTCAATTGTTTTGCCCACGGCACGCGCGCTTGCGGATCTGCGCCCGCGCCGCTGCTGTTAAATTCAGCGTAACGCGCCGTCTGGTGCGCTTCCGGCTTTTTCCAGTCAAACCAGCCTTCGGGACGAACCACCTCGGACATTTCCGTGTTCAGAAAAATCGTGCTGGCATAAACCCGCCACGGCCGTCCCAAATAAGTTTTCGCGCCCGGTTCGCCGGTGATTTTACAATTTGAGAAAATGAAACCGAAAGGCTCATTGTTTGGCGTTGAAGCGGCGGTGATGTAGCCGTCGCGCCGGCAATGGATTTGGCATTTCTCAAACCATGCCGTCGCCGCGCCGAAAATAAAATCCACGTGTCCGGCGATGGTGCATTTTTCAAAATATTGCCGCCCCCGATTCAGCAAAATGGTGTCCTGCCAGCCGGTAAAACGGCAGTTGCGGAAAATGGCGCGGTCACCATCCACGCGAATGGCCAGCGCCTGTCCGACCGGCCCGGCGGAATTTTCAAACGTGATATTTTCCGCCGTGAAATCGTCCGCGTCAATTGTCGTTGAAGGCGTGTGAAAAGTGCCGATAGGTTTGCCATCCAGTCCGTGAATGCCTGCAAATAAATCAAACGTGAGCACGGTTTTTTCCGGGTTGTCGCCTATCAGGTGGAAAAAGCATTTTTCGCGCTGGAGGTAGATCAATTCCTTATAGACGCCCGGTTTGATATGGATGATGACGGGATTGGTGGCGCTGCCCGACGGTACCGACATGATGGCTTCCTGAACGCTCTTGAACTGGCCGCTGCCGTCGGCGGCCACAATGATGTTGGTTTGAGCCGCCAGCCGACAGGTCGGGCTTAAGACCAGACAAACGAGCAGGTATCGGATCAACCACATTACCGTATCTTAAACCCGAAACGCGGGAACAAAGCAACCCGCAAGATGCCGGGTATGACAGGGGTGTTCTCTCGAATTTCATTTACCACAGAAGCAAGTTTTCCTACGTTTGATTACTTTTGTGCACTGGATCACCCCATTGAAAATAGTCGGTGTCTCCGGAACTCGCAACGCCCGCCGGACGCCCGACCTGCTGCTTCCGCGTCTGCTGTCGGGGCAAGTCAACCAAGCCGTTGATCGTGACACCCGCATAAGTGGCGATGCCAAGATTTGCGCCGGAAACGACTTGTGGCTGCGGATTGAAAGTGATGTCCCGGATTCGTTCGTTGAAAGCGTCAGCGACAAAAACCATGCCTTGTGACAGACAAGCACCATTTGCTCCATTGAACAGCGCGATATTGCCCGCGCCGTTGATATAGCCAAGTTGCGTGAAGCTGCTGCTCAGTTTAGCGCGCGTCATCCGGCACGTGCGCATTTGCACGCGTGGCCGGTATCAGCGCGAGCAGCGCATCACCAAACAATAAAGCCACTTACAAGTTGCAATTTCATTGGCGGAGGCGTATAAACACACTGTAAATCAGGCCATCATCAAAGTCAGGGAAACAAAACCCGAAATTTATTATGAAAAGCAAACTCCGTTCGCTGTTCATCGGGTTGGCCTTGCTGACCGGCGTTCATCCTGTGCCGGCGCAACCGGCGTTGGGAATTGTGCCGACGAATAATCAATTCATTCTCTTTTGGCCCATCACCGCCAACGGCACGAACGGCGTTTTGCAGAGCGCTACCAGTCTGGTTTCGCCAAATTGGTTGTCGGCCACGGATGCCTTCCCGGTTAATTATGGCTCGCAGATTGCCGTTTCGGTCACCAATGTCTCTTCAGCAAGGTTTTTTCGGTTGTCATTGGTTCCTCCCACAGCCGACGGCATGGCTTTGATACCGGCCGGGTCATTCACAATGGGAGACACGCTGGATGGCGAGAGCGATGCGATTCCCACGAACGTTTATGTGTCGGCGTTTTACATGGACACGAACCTGGTGAGTTCCAATCAATGGCAAGGGGTGTATAATTATGCGATTGCCAACGGATACAGCTTTGACGATGCGGGTGCGGGCAAGGCGGCGAATAATCCGGTGGAGACGGTGGATTGGTATGATTGTGTGAAGTGGAGCAATGCGCGGTCGCAGCAGGCGGGTTTGACGCCGGTGTATTACACGGATGCAGGTTTGACGCAGGTTTACACGAGTGGTGATACGGATGCGGTCTATCCTAATTGGGGTGCCAATGGATATCGCTTGCCGACGGAAGCGGAGTGGGAGAAGGCGGCTCGGGGTGAATTGAGTGGGCAACGGTTTCCGTGGGGCGACACGATTAGCGAAAGCCAGGCCAATTACTATGCCGATCCTGGCGGGTTTGCTTACGATTTGGGGCCATATTCTGGCTACAACACCAACTTTGATACCCTACCATATCCCTATACGAGTCCGGTGGGCTATTTTGCAGCGAATGGTTATGGGTTAAACGACATGGCGGGGAATGTGTTTGAGTGGTGTTGGGATTGGTATGGGACGCCCTATGGTCAACCAACTACTACCAATCCAACCGGATCGGCAACAGGGAGCTACCGTGTGTTGCGCGGCGGCTATTGGTTCGACTACGCTGACGTCGCGCGGTGCGCCTTTCGCCTCTTCAACTACCCGTACTACGCCGACCTCAGCGTTGGGTTCCGTTGTGTGAGGGGGCTTTAGTTTTTGTGCTTTTACGCTGTCGTGCTTCGTAGCCGGTTCCTCCGATGGCCAGTGTGGCACGCACCGTGAGAGCGGCCAGCTTTCGCTCTGTTCTCGCCAGATGCGGCTCGCAACTTCGCAAAACTGTCCGCCCTCACTCCGCGCTGCAATATCAGCCTGACACCTTGCCGCCAAGCTTCGCGCCGGAGGCCACTGAGAAGTTTGAAACCTTGGTCAGAAACGAACTGACATTCCTTCCACCCGGCGTGATACCTGGAACATTCTTGATGACGTTGAAGCCGCATCACGTGCCGCCGAAAACCTATCTTCAATTTTACCCAGAGACTCTGCGTTCGATGGCCGAGGCAATTATTCCAACCTGAACTCTTTTTCAATGTCTCACGCCTACACTGAAGATCAGCTTGTCGAGCAGCACGCCATCGGGTTGTTCGCCGGGCTTGGCTGGGCAGTGGCAGTGCCACCTCCCAATGCCGGCGTTGTCGGCGAGCCTCGTGACGCGGGTTTGCTTGGTCGCGAGACGAAGGGCGACGTGGTGTTGGTGTCCCGGTTGCGTGCGACGTTGGAGCGGTTGAATCCCGCGTTGCCGCCGGAGGCCATTAGAGAAATAAATTTGGGCAAGCGGGATTACGAGAACTTCACGCAAAAATTTTGCTTGTTGCAGTGCGCATTTTTCAAACAAACTTGCGCAAATCAGAATTGAAATAGCTTGGTCAGGTAATGCAGGTAGAGGTAAACTCAAAAATCACTCACGATGAAAGCCGGGTCTTTTTTGCTTTTCGTAGTTCTGATGGTTGCTGCCATAACGGTGGGTTCAACTTCGTCCGCAACGACCTTTGACGTCCGCGAATTCGGTGCGAAAGGCGATGGCAAATCTTTGGATACCACTGCAATTCAAAAAGCGTTCGATGAATGTGGAATCGTGGGAGGTGGAACCGTTCGTTTTCCGGCAGGCACTTACTTGAGCCAGCCGCTTTTGTTGCGCTCCAAAACGACCGTGCTGCTCGAAGCCGGCGCGACGTTGCTGGCAATCACCAATCAGAGTGATTTTATGAAAGTGCCGGGCGACTGGCTCAAAGCCGAAAGCAGCAGCGACTTCATTCCATTCATCGGCGGCAGGAATTTGACGGACATCACGTTCACCGGCCAGGGCACGATTGACGGCAGCGGCGCGGTCTGGTGGGGCGAAGCTGAAAAAGCGCGCCGCATAAAACCCGGTTATACGCTGCCACGTCCCAATTTGATTGTGTTGGAGCGTTGCCGGAATTTGCGGATGGAAAACATCACCTTGCAAAATTCACCGAAATTCCATTTCGTTCCGACGGAATGTGAAGGTGTGGTCGTGTCCAACGTGACCATCCTGGCGCCCGAACACGCGGCCAACACGGATGCGATTGATCCCAGCGATTGCAAAAATGTTCTCATCACCAAATGCCGTATTGATGTGGGTGATGATAATGTCGCCATCAAGGCTGGTCACAAAGTTGAGGGACGTGAATTTGCCAGCGAGGACATTTTGGTGACGGATTGTCTTTTTTTGCACGGGCACGGAATGTCAATCGGCAGTGAGACCACCGGCGGCGTGCGCAACGTGACGGTGCGGCATTGCACTTTTGAAAACACGGAGAATGGCATCCGCATCAAATCGCAGCGTGGGAAGGGCGGCATTGTGGAAAATATCAGTTACAGCGACATCACGATGCTCAATGTGGATCCGGCCATCACGTTGACTTGCTACTACACCTTCAACTCGGCGAAAGACCCGGTGCAAAAACCGATTCCGCAGTTGGATTCAACGCAACCCGTTGGTGAAAATACACCGGTTTTTCGCAACATTTACATCCGTGATTTGACGGCGACCTGTCAGGGTTCGGCGGGGCTCATCGTCGGTCTGCCGGAAAGTCTTATTTCAGATGTCGTTCTGGAAAATGTCCACATTGACACCGCGACGACCGGCTTATTGGTTAAAAACGCAAGAGGAATTCAATTCAAAAACGTGCGGATATCCGCCAGAAAAGGCCCGCCATTGGTCACGGAGAATGCGCAAGTTTATGGTTTGGATATGCCGCCGCACGCTGAATGACTGGGTTTTTAAAATAGTTGTCCGTGTTGGAGTGCACAAAGTTCATGGCGGCGTGCAAAATATCTGGGTGTTTCCGGTGGGAATTGGGGTTATGATGAAGCATTGGCAAGGAAGACTTTTTTATATGTCTGAAATATTGAAACTGGGAAAATTTTCAATCGGAGTTGGTGACCGTTTCGCGTGTCAGGCCAAAGCCCAGCTTCGCGCCTGCATGATGGCGGCGCAATGCGGTGTCGAAGTCATTCCGGTCTGGAACAAATCCAACCGCGAGCATGTCACCATCGGCTCCGAACCGGCTAGCACGCGGGCGGCGGCGGACGCTGCCGTGAAGGAACTTGGCTGGCGCAAACCTTACCATGTGGACGCCGACCACATCCGGCTGGAGACGGTGGACCGGTTTTTGCCGCACTCGGATTTTTATACGATTGACGTGGCGGATTGGATCGGTAAACCCGCTGACGCAAAGGCGGTTGGGTCTTTTATCGAGCGTCATTCCGAACTGGTCGGACAAATATTGATTCCCAAAATCGAAAGGCCGTTTCAAACGACACTGGCGGACGTGGAGCGTATCGCTGGCAAGTATTTGCTGGCGGTGCAGGAGGCGGGAAAAATTTATCGTTACATCGCCAAAATGAAAAACGGCGGAAGATTTATCACCGAGGTTTCGATGGATGAGACCGACAATCCACAAACGCCGCCGGAATTGCTGGTCATTCTGGCCGCCATCGCCGACGAAAAAATTCCGATTCAAACCATAGCGCCGAAGTTTACCGGGCGTTTCAACAAGGGCGTGGATTATGTCGGCAACGTCGGGCAATTTGAAAAGGAATTCAACGATCATCTGGCCGTCATCGCCTTTGCCGTGGAACAATACAGCCTGCCTGACACGCTGAAATTGAGCGTGCATTCCGGCAGCGACAAGTTTTCCATTTACGCGCCCATGCGGCGCGCACTGGCACGGTTCGACGCCGGTCTGCATATCAAAACGGCGGGCACGACCTGGCTGGAAGAGGTCATCGGCCTGGCCGAAACCGGCGGCAGCGGCCTGGTGCTGGCCGGGGAAATTTATGCGCGCGCGCTGGAGCATTTGGAGGAATTGTGCGCACCCTATGCGACGGTCATTGACATTGACCGCCAAAAACTGCCTTCGGCGGCGACGGTCAACCGATGGAGTTCAGAGCAATTCGTTGCGGCATTGCGGCACGATCAAAGCAACCATGCGTTCAATCCACACTTGCGGCAATTGCTGCACGTCGGTTACAAAATCGCGGCCAAAATGGGCGACCGTTATCTCGACGCGCTGAAGACATGCGAATCCACCGTGTCCAGAAACGTCACCTATAATCTTTACGAGCGGCATTTGAAACCGTTATTCGTTGCCCGACGCGAGATTGAAGCGCGCGAATCGGCCAGGCGGTCGGTCGTGCGGCCGCAAGCGATGGCTATATCGCCATGAAATTCATTCACGAGGATTTTTTACTGCAAACACGAACGGCGTGCCGCCTTTACCATCAGTTCGCCGAAACCGGGCCGATTCTGGATTTTCACTGTCATCTCTCGCCGCGCGAAATTGCGGAGAACCGCCAGTTCAAAAACGTCGCTGAAATCTGGCTTGAAGGCGACCATTACAAATGGCGCGCGATGCGTTCCAACGGCGTGGCCGAGCGCTTTTGCACGGGCGACGCCGAACCATTCGCGAAATTTCAGGCGTGGGCCGCAACGGTGCCGCACACGTTGCGCAATCCGCTTTATCACTGGACGCATCTGGAATTGAAGCGCTACTTCGGCATTGATGAATTGCTTGACGAAGCCAGCGCGGTGCGCATCTGGAAGGAAGCCGGCGAAAAACTTTCCACGTCGGAACTTACGACGCAGGGTATTTTAAAAAAATTCCAGGTCAGCGTCGTTTGTACTACCGATGACCCGGTGGATGATTTGCAGCATCACAAAGCCATTGCGGCATCCGGTTTGGCGACGCGCGTATTGCCGACATTCCGGCCTGATAAAGCGTTGACCGTCCATCAACCGGAACAGTTCAATCAATGGGTGAACCGGCTGGCCGGGGCCGCCGATGTGGAGATTGATTCGTTCGCAAAGTTCCTCGCTGCGTTGCGCGCACGCCACGATTTTTTCCACGCGCAAGGTTGCCGGATTTCAGATCACGGCATGGAACACTGCTTCGCTGATTTTTGTTCGGAGAAAATTGCGTCAGGGATTTTTGATAAGGCGCGGAGCGCAAAAATGGCTTCGCCGGAGGAGCAGTCGCAATTCGCGACGTTTTTGATGCTGTTCTTCGGCCGCCTCGATGCTGAAAAAGGCTGGACCAAACAACTTCATCTCGGCGCGATGCGCAACTGTAACACACGGTTGCTGAAGCAACTTGGCCCGGACACCGGCTTTGATTTCATCGGCGACTTTCCGCAGGCCGCCGCGCTGACCAAATATCTGGACCGGCTTGATCAGGACAATGCCCTGCCCAAAATGATCATTTACAATCTTAATCCGGCGGATAATTACATCTTTGCAACCCTGCTCGGCAATTTTCAAGACGGCAGCATTCCGGGCAAAATCCAGCTCGGCTCCGGCTGGTGGTTTCTCGATCAAAAAGAGGGAATCGAGTGGCAGATTAATGCGCTGTCAAATCTTGGCCTGCTCTCTCGCTTTGTCGGCATGATAACCGACTCGCGCTCATTCATGTCCTACCCGCGCCACGAATATTTCCGGCGCGTGCTCTGCAACCTGATCGGGCGCGACGTGGAGAACGGCCAAATTCCCGATGACGATTCGTTGCTCGGCCCGATGATTCGCAACATTTGCCACGAGAACGCGCGCAACTATCTGGCGTTGCCGGAAATTGAAAAAACCAGACCGAAAACCGCGCAACCTGCCGGTAAGCCTGCTCCGCTCCGCGCCAAATGAGGCGCGGTCATCCGTTTAGTGGTTGACGCTGTCGCGTATTGCTCGGGCGACATTCCGGTTTCCAGCTTGAACGCCACGCAAAAACTGTTCGCGCTTTGATAACGGCACAAACAACTCTTTGCAGACTGCAATTTGGTTTCGACCCTGCATTGCAAATCGCACTTGTCGTAACTCGGTGAAATCCGGTGAAATCCGGTGAAATCCACAGTAAAAAGACTGGCACAGTCCCGGCACGGAATCAGCTTAAATATAATTGCTGGATGAGAGGCAATTGGCAAAAGTGAACCCTCGCTGATGCCAAACCTCTCATTCCGCCGTTTGCGAATCAGACACAATTTTTTCCGTCCGAAAACGGAATTCAAGTCAGGAGAGCCATCATAAATAGTATTGCTGGGTATCATCATTTTATCGAAGTTATAAAGTCTGGGCTGGTTTTTAAGGTGCGGTTTTGGCGGTCATGGTTTAAAGTCGCAGAACGCATGGCACGCCAACCCGGAAATCGCTTTTACAAGACGGTTGTGATAATATGGCTCACGCTTTCCATCGGAAGCGTTGTGCTGGCTGGAGTGTGCTGGTTTCAATTGTTCACGTGGATGGCCGCCGCCGGGCAAATAACGGCCGTCGGCAAGGAATTAATCGGAGTTTACAGCACTCTGTTGGATGCCGAGCGGGGCGTGCGGGGTTTTGTCATCACCAACGACAAAAAATTTTTACAGCCGCTCGACGTGGCAACGACAAACCTCCCGGCGCAGTTTGACCAACTGGTGGAACTCGCCCACGACAACCCCCAGTTGCTTAAAGGCATCAGTAATCTGCGCGGACAGGCGGAGTTGAGTCTGAACTGGCAGGAGAATATAATTGAAGCCCGCGCCTACACTTTCGACAAGGCAGCCACGTTGATCACTGAAGGGGACGGCAGGAACATTATGGACGGCATCCATGTGCAGATGGATAATCTTCTCAAATTGGACGACGATCTGAATTCGAGAATTCACACGCGAATCACGGTTCATTTTTTGCGCGCGATCCTGACCAGCCTCGTCGTTGGAATCGTGGGTGTCGGTGCCGGAATTTATGCCTTGTGGTTGTCGCGCCTGACTTTGAGGCATCGGCAACGCGAACGCGAATTGGTGGATGCCAAGCTGGAAGCCGAGCGGAGCAATCAGGAGAAAACCGTTTTCCTCGCGAACGTTAGCCATGAAATCCGCACGCCGATGAACGCCATTCTCGGTTTCAGCGAGTTGCTGGAGGGTGATTTGCGCGAACCGAAGCACCGCCAGTATTTGCGAACCATTCGTTCCAGCGCCAGTTCGTTGCTCCTGCTCATCACTGACATTCTTGATATGTCAAAAATCGAGGCTGGCGTGATGGAATTGTTTCCCGAACCGACCGATCCGCGCGAAATTTGTGACTTCATCCACACGCTGTTTTCCGAGCCGGCGGCCAAAAAGGGACTCAAACTGGTATGCCATGTTGCCGAGGATTTGCCGCTCGTGCTGTTGATTGACCGTGTCCGCCTCCGCCAGATTTTGGTCAATCTCGTCGGTAACGCGGTCAAATTCACTGACGTTGGCGGCGTGGAAACACGCATTCTTTGTGAAAGACGGCAAACCAACACTCCCATCACGCTCATTATCGAAGTTGTGGACACGGGAGTGGGCATTCCGCAGGACAAACTCGATGCGATTTTCAAACCCTTCGTCCAAGCCGGCGCGCACCCGGAAAAGGAAAAACAAGGCACCGGCCTCGGGCTTTCCATTGTCAAACGCCTCATGGAAACAATGGGCGGAACGGTGACCGTGACGAGCACGTTGGGACAAGGATCGGTCTTTCACCTCCGGTTTTTCAACGTGCCGGTTTCCGTGCGCCTTTCGACTTCTCAAAAACTGTTGCCGGACGGCGACGTAAATTTCGATGATCTGCGCCCCTCCACGTTTCTGGTCGTGGATGACAACCAGACCAATTGCGAGTTGATGGCAGGGATTTTTGGTGGTTCACATCACCGGCTGGTTTTCGGTTCGAGCGGTGAAGAGGCGGTCGCCAAAGCGTGCGAAATCAAGCCGGACATCATCCTGCTTGATGTCCGTATGCCTGGCATGGACGGCGTTGAGGCGCTGGCGAAAATCCGCGAATCTCCCGGACTCGAACTGATTCCAGTCATCGCCGTCACCGCCTCCAGTTTGATGGATGAGGAAAACTCTTTGAAGGAAAAGTTCAGCGGTTACGTCCGCAAACCGTTTTCAAAACGTGAACTGTTCGATGAACTCGCGGAGTTTATACCGCGCCATCCAAAATCCGAGTTCAATGGAGATATGACCGATACGGATCAACTGGATTTAACCGCTGCCTTCGCAAATTCCGCGCCGGCCCCGGAGGAACTCGTCGTCCACTTGCGCTGGTTGGTGGCCGAATCGTGGCCTTCCTTGCGCGACAGCGTGGCCATCAATGAAAGCAAAACCTTCGCGCGAAATCTGGAAGGTTTGGGGCAACAATGGCAATGCCGGCCTTTGATCCTCTACGCGCAAAAACTGCTAAGCGATGCGGAAAATTACGCCGTGGTGGATTTGGAAAAACATTTGGGCGAATTCGCGGCGTTGGTCGGACGATTGGGCCAAAACTTGCAGCCATGAACTCAAACGCACAGGTCATCACCTTGTCGGAGCCGGGTGACGTCGCGCCCGTTACGGAGCCGGGCGACACGCTGCCGCGCAGCTCGTTCAATGAGATTGGCCCGGCGCGGATTCTCGTGGTGGACGATCAGCCGGCCAACATTCAAATCCTCGGCGCGGTGCTCGGACATTTGGGGCACGAAATCATTCCGGCTTCGGACGGCGTGACGGCTTTGAAACGCGTGGCGTTGCGGAGGCCGGATTTGATTTTGCTCGATCTGCTCATGCCCGAGATGGACGGTTGCGAAATCTGCCACCGGTTGAAGGCTAATCCTGATTGGAAGGACATCCCGGTCATTTTCCTTTCCGCCGCCGGTGATAAAGACCTTATCGTCCGCGCGTTGGACGCGGGCGGTGTGGATTACATCACCAAGCCATTCAACCACGCCGAACTCATTTCGCGCGTGCGGACGCAACTGGCGTTGAAGACCGCGCGTGACCAACTCAAGCAACTGGCCGAAGACAAGGATGAATTGCTCGGCATTCTCGCGCACGATTTGAAAAATCATCTCGGCGGCATGAACATGAGCGCGGAACTATTGCGCAACCGCATCGAGCGTTTTCACGACGAGCGCCTCACGCGGTTGTCGGAAAACATCTTGCGTTCCGGCGCGCAACTGCTCTCCTTCTTGAAGGAATTTCTTGCCAACGCCTCGGCGGATAACGTTTTCACCCCCAAACTGGGCGCGGTTAATCTTCTGGACATCGCCGCCAATGCGGTGCAGCAATATCAGGAGGCGGCACAGCGCAAGCAGTTGGAAATCCAAACGGATTTTCCCGCCGGAGCGGTCAACGTATTCGCGGATGCCTCGGCGCTCGATCAAGTGCTGGATAATCTGCTCTCGAACGCGCTGAAATTTTCGCCGCCGGGCAAAAAGATTTTTGTGCGCGTTCGTCAAACCAGGGACAACCGCGTCGAATGCCTCATTCGCGATGAAGGTCCGGGTTTCACCGCAGAGGACAAGGCGCGGATGTTTCGTCGCTATGGACGACTTTCGGCGCGCCCGACCGGCGGTGAGCCGTCCACCGGCCTGGGTTTGAGCATTGTCCGCAAACTGGTGCGGGCGATGAACGGCGAATTGTCGTGCGAGAGTAAACCGGGGCAGGGCACGGTGTTCACGATTTACCTGCCACGACCGGCTTCAAAAAAATAAAACTGCTTTATGGATTTTTTGGTCATTGACGACGATAAAACATTCCGCGACGCGACTTGTTTTTTGATTGAAGAAGCCGGGCACTACGCGGAAGGTGTTGACTCCGGCCAGCTCGGTTTGAGCTGGCTCAAAGACGACAAGTTCGACGCCGTGCTTTTGGATCTGAATCTGGGCAACGAAAACGGCTTGGAAGTGCTGACGGAAATTCAAAAACTAAAACCGCAAACTCCGGTCGTCATGTTCACGGCGCAGGGCAACGTGAAGGTTGCCGTTGAGGCGATGCGGCGTGGGGCGGTGGACTTTCTCGAAAAGCCGTTTCAACGTGAACAGTTCACGACGGTTTTGGCGCGGCTGCAACGGCTCGGCCAGATGCGCCAGCAAATCGAACGGCTCGAACAGCAAGTCACCGAGACCAGAACGCAAAGTATCGAGCCAATTTTCGATTTTGCCACACCCGCCATCCGCGACGTGATGGACGTTTTGCACCGTGCCGCCAAAACGCCCGCTTCAATCCTCATTCTCGGCGAGAGTGGCACGGGCAAAAGCGTCGCCGCGCGCGCCGTTCACGAAAAAAGTAATCTCGCGGACAAACCCTTCGTGACAGTGAGCTGCCCGAGCCTTTCCAAGGAATTGCTTCAAAGCGAACTCTTCGGCCACGTTCGTGGTTCGTTCACCGGCGCGATCAAGGACCATTGGGGCAAAGTCAAAGCCGCCGAGGGAGGAACGCTCTTTCTCGACGAAATCGGCGATTTGCCAATGGAAATCCAGCCGAAACTTTTGCGGTTGCTGCAAGAACGCGAATACGAACGGCTCGGCGAGAATATAACGCGGCAGGCAAATCTTCGCGTCATCGCCGCGACCAACCGCGATTTGAAAAAGCGTGTGGCCGAAGGCGCGTTCCGGGAAGATTTATATTTCCGGCTCAATGTCATCGCTGTCGAAATGCCGCCATTGCGCGAGCGCGCAGCGGATTTGATTCGCTTTGCCGAACATTACGAAAAATATTTTGCCGCACAATGCGAGCGCAAGCTCGAGGGATTTTCTCCGGAAGCCATCGCTTGTATTCGTGCTTACAATTGGCCGGGCAATTTGCGCGAATTGCGCAACGCCGTTGAACGCGCCGTTATCATGGCCAGACACGAAAAAATTTTGCCCGAGGATTTCCCCGCTGATTTGCGCAGCCAGCATCCAGGCGCGTTGGTTGACGGCGAAAATGCGGCGCAAATCGGCTCGCTGATTTCACTCGAAAAACTGGAGGAGGCGCACCTGCGCAAAGTTTTGGAACGAACGCCGAGCCTAACGGAAGCGGCAGAAATTCTCGGTATCGATCAGGCCACGCTTTACCGCAAACGGAAAAAAATTGGTTTGGAATAAAAGACGAAGGCGGACGCGCTGATTTTATTCAGTTCACGCCCTCCTGTTTTTCGCATTTTGGGGAATGCGAAAGAAATCATTGGCCGGCTTTGTCGCTTATCCACTGCCACGTTTGTTTGAGGGAATTTTTCAAATCGTCATAGGAATTTTCAAAACCGTTCTTCGCGTCATTCCACGTCCCTTCGGTCGCATTTTTGACCTCCCCGAGCTTTTTGTCTAAAACCGCGCGTTTGCCTCGTAAGTTTTTTAATTTAGCTTGGGCATCGGCCTTGGTTGCATCGCCGACACTTGCGACCTTGTCCGACAATTGCTTTATGTTTTGGTCCGCCGCGTTCAATTTGCCCTGCATCTTCGCGACGAATGCGCCCTTCTGGCTGTAGGTATAATCCATCGCCGATTGCATCGAATTCTTGACACTGTCCCAGACTTGTGTCGTGCTCGTCTTGACGGCGGCCAAAGCCTGTGTGGTCGTCTGCTTCACTTCTTGCCAGGTGTTGGTGATATCGGATTTGACGTTTTGCCACTGTTGCGTGATGGGCAGTGAACTTGCGTTGGTGTTACCCGCCGCTGATCCGGTTTCATTTGATGGAGCCGGTGGTTCGCAAATTGCCGTCAGCGCGGCGATGGACAGAACCGCCGCCAGCAAAATTTTTTTCTTCATGATCTGCCTTTCATTTTTGCTTAAACTTTCATCAAACGGCTGATGGTGTCCAGCCAGGCATACGATTCCATTCCGCGATTATTTTGACCTTTCCGGCAAAATCAGTTTTGCATATTCCATGCCACCGCCGTTTTTCAGGATTTTGCGAATGCCGTTGAACGAACGTGAATGCAAAATGCGAAGCGACTTCTCTCTGTTTGCAAACCGCAACTCAAATTCGGTTGCCCGCAAAAACAATGTTGCCGTAAACCTTCCGTTCAAGAGCGGACTTGCTTCGCCGGTCGAATCAGGCACATTCGCGTCCCAATCGCAAGTCATTTTGCCTCGTGCCGCAAATGAATACACTGCACAAATATCTGACCCGTCAGGTGCTCGCCTCGTTGCTGCTCACCGTGGCGGTATTTACCTTCGTGCTGCTGCTTGGCAATTTTCTCAAGGATATTCTTCCGTTGCTCATCAGCGGTCAGGCGCGCTTGGTCACCGTGTTTGAAGCCATCGGCCTCCTGATTCCGTTCGTCTGGGTTTTCGCGTTGCCGATGGGTTTGCTCACTGCGACGCTGCTTGTTTTTGGCCGTTTCAGCGCCGATCAGGAACTCACCGCCGCGCGCGCCAGCGGCGTCAGTCTGTTGTCACTAATAACGCCGATTTTGCTTTTGAGTTTTTTTTGCTGCGGCATCAGCGCATGGATCAACATGGACCTCGGCCCGCGCAGCCGTGTCGCATGCAAAAATTTAATTTTTCAACTGCGCGCTGCATTGGTGAACGTCCAGTTACCCGAAGGCCGGTTCATCCGCGATTTTCCCGGCTACATTTTTTACGTGGAAAAAAATCGCGGTGGCAAATTGCAGGACGTGATGATTTTCAAACTCGGAGACGGGACAAACGTGACGACGACCGTGCGTGCGCCCACTGGCCAGCTCGAATCCGACGTGACCAACAAACAACTTGTGGTGAACTTGTTTAACGCGCGCAGCGTGACATTGACCGGCGCGCGCCCCATCATCAGCGCATTTCCGGCCATGACGCTGAATCTCGACCTGAACACGGCAACCAACCACATTTCCAGCCTGAAAATCAGCGACATGACATTCTGGCAATTGCGTGACGAACTGAATGACTTGGAGCAAAAATTAAGTCCGCCAATGGCCGCCACCACAAATTCGAATCAGTTGCGCGCGCAACTCATTGAAATAAAGAAACAGCGCAATGATTTGACCGAGCCGGTGCGCGTGGAAATGAACCGGCAGATCGCGTTTTCGTTCGCGTGCTTCGGGTTCACGCTCGTCGGCATTCCGCTCGGCATCCGTGTTCACCGCCGCGAAACAAATGTCGGCGTGGCCATCGCGCTCGGCCTCGTGCTGGTTTATTACAGCTTCATCCTCCTCGGCGAATCGTTGTCCGCGCGCACTGAACTCGCGCCGCATCTGATTGTCTGGCTGCCGAATTTTATTTTCCAGGCTGCCGGGGCCGTTCTGCTCTGGCGCGCGAACCGCGGGATTTGAAAAATTATTTTTCGCGCGGCGACAAACTTTGCCAATCGCGGCCTGGTCAACCGCCTTCACCATCAATTCGTCAATGTTTACGTGCGCCGGGCGGCTGGCGACCCGGACCAGAATTTCCGCTATGTCCCCGGCGGTCAGGGGATTCATACCTTCATGGATTTTCTTTGCGCCGGTGGTGTCGCCTTTCAAGCGCACGAGTGAAAATTCCGTTTCCGCCAGCCCGGGATCAACCATGCCGACGCGAACGCCCATGCCGGGCAGTTCCGATCGCAACGCGCGGGTGATTTGCAATTCACCCGCCTTGGCCGCGCAAATACACCGCGCCGCCAAATGCGCCGGCCAGATTGGCAATCACCCGCGTGAGCGACACTTTCCACGAGGAATGCAAACTGGGTTACGTCACGACAACGGCGGAGATTGCCGCCCAGACCACGCCAGGCAGATTGAAAAAATCATAGTATATCACGGCGACGACAGCGGCGGCGGCCCTGGCGAAGAAAAAGATTGCTTCAAATGGTGCGGAGGCATTCGCAAATCCTTTTGTGAGTTTTCGCGCACGTCGTTTTAGGGTCAAGTTGAAAAAAGTTGCCATCAGGTGGTCGTTAGCCAATTCTTTGCCCCGCCCTGATATCATGAAAAAAACAATCCGCCCCAGTCGTTCATTTTTTGCAGGATTGTTTTGCATGTCTTTGTTGTCTGCCACGAACTGTCTGGCGGCCAATTATGCAAATTTCAACGTTGCCATCTATATTCCCGTTGGTGTCGTGCGAAGTTTTGAAGATCCGCAAAAATTGCAGGACGATTGGAATCGGATCAGCAGTCAGTTGAGGGTGGACAAGGTTTATATCGAGGTTCAACGCGACCGGCAGTTGGCGGGCGACGAATTGCTGGAGCGGGTAAAAAAATTCTTTCTGGACAGGGGCGTGCGCGTTGCCGGCGGAATGGCGTTGTCAGACGGCGGCTCCGGTCAATTCCATTCCTTCTGTTACACGGACCCCAACGACCGTCAATTCATTAAAAACGCTGCTCAACTGGCGGCGCGACATTTCGATGAAATAATTCAGGACGATTTCTTTTTTGTGAACACAAAAGATGATTCTGATATTGCGGCCAAAGGCCACCGGAGTTGGACGCAGTTCCGGCTCGATTTGATGGACGATGCGGCGGAAAACCTGATCATCAGACCAGCGCGAGCGGTGAATCCAAAGGTCAAACTGATCATTAAATTCCCAAACTGGTATGAGCATTTTCAGGGACTTGGTTATGACCTCGACAAGGAACCAAAACTTTTCGACGGCATTTACACCGGCACGGAAACGCGTGACCCAATTGTTACCGACCAACATTTGCAGCAGTATGAAAGCTATCAAATCATCCGTTACTTCGAGAACATCAAACCCGGCGGCAACGGCGGCGGTTGGGTGGATACTTACAGCATCCGGTACATTGACCGTTACGCCGAGCAACTTTGGGATACGATGTTCGCCAAGGCGCGGCAAATGATGCTCTTCGAGTGGTCGGCAATGAGCCGCCCCATTCAACCCGGTGACCGTGCAGCATGGCAGGATATGCACACCAGTTTCGAGTACGACGAAATGCTGGCATATCGTCCGAATGAAACCGACACCGCCCCGGCTGAACCAACCGTGGCGCGTGTTGCGGGGTATTCGTTGGATCAAGTGGATAAATTTCTCGGTCAACTCGGCAACCCGATTGGCATTCAAAGTTACAGGCCGTATCAGTCCACAGGCGAAGATTTTCTGCACAATTATCTCGGCATGATCGGCATTCCAATTGATTTGCATCCCGAATTTCCAACGAACGCGGATTTGGTTTTGTTGACTGAGTCGGCGAAATTCGACCCCGACATCGTCGCCAAAATTAAAAATCAATTACTCGCCGGCAAATCCGTCGTCATTACTTCCGGTTTGCTGCGCGCGTTGCAAGGCAAGGGTATTGAAGATATAGCTGAAGTGCAATACACCGACCGCAAAGTACTCGCGCGGGATTACATCAGTGGTTTCGGCGCGGGCACCGGCACATCGCTCGACGGGCAGAAGGACGACGATATTTTGTTTCCTGAAATTGAATTTTTCACCAACGACGCCTGGCCGCTCGTGCGCGCCATTGCCAACGGCAACGGCTTTCCGTTGTTGCTCATGGACCGATATTCCAAGGGCATACTTTACATTTGGACGATTCCCGAAAATTTCAATGACCTTTATTCGTTGCCGCCAGCCGTCACGACCGCAATAAAAAATTATGTCATGCGCGGTTTTCCCGTTCGTGTGGACGGTCCCGGCCAGATCGCGTTGTTTGCGTATGACAACCACACCTTTATCGTCGAATCATATTCATCGAAGGAAGCCAATGTGAAAATTTCAACCATCGGAGGTTTCACCAAACTGCGGAACCTTGTTTCTGGAGAAGAAATCAACGGTCAGGCTCCGGAACAACCGCAGGGCTTTAGGCGACAACAACAGTTCGTTGAAAATCGCGAATCTTTCAATCTACACCTGTTGCCGCACAGTTACGAAGTTTTCGCGGTGGAGAAATGATCGTCGAACTGGTGGAGCCGACAGGATTCGAACCTGCGACCTTCTCATTGCGAACGAGACGCTCTACCAACTGAGCTACGACCCCAGCCTTGTCCGTTGGACGGATACTACATTGCCGGAAAATGTGGCGCGGCGCAACTGTGAAGTGAATTCACCTGTCAATTGAGAATTGGCAATCACGATTGCTTTTGTTATTTTTGAGCGAATGTCCGACGCGGTTGCGCCAGCCCAAACGCCATCGAAGGCAAAAATCTTTCTTCGGAGGCTGATCACCACGGTGATTCTCTGGACGATGGTTATCGCTGCTCTGTTCTCCAGTCAGCGCTGGATTTCTGACGGATCCTTTATTCTCATCCTCGTGCTTCTGGCGACAACCGGCCTCGCGGAATTTTATAGCTTCGTCGAAAAATGCGGGCTGGTCTGCTTCAAATGGTGCGGACTCGTCGGCGGCGTGCTGCTCATGGTCGGCACGTTTCTGCATCTGACCGGACACCTTGGCATTTACAATACGCCTTCGCGCGCGAACGATTTTGAAACAGGTTTTCTCATTTTGTTCGTCCTCGGCTTGTGCGTGCGGCAACTGGTTTCGCGCACCAACACTTCCGGCATTCAGGCGATTTCCACGACGCTCTTTGGTTTGATGTTTGTGCCGTGGCTGCTGAATTTCATCCAGAAAATCAATTTCTTCCCCGGCGTGGATGGCAGGCTTTATGTATTTTACTTTATCCTCGTTACAAAATTCAGCGACATGGGCGCGTATCTGGTCGGTTCGCTCATTGGTAGGCATAAAATGATTCCGCGCATCAGTCCCGGCAAAACCTGGGAAGGTTTTAGCGGCGCGATTTTGGTTTCGACTGCGGCGAGTCTCGTCTTCGTGCATTTTCTTGGCAACAAAATGGCCGGCATGAACTGGCTGCACGC
>JBEKBA010000046.1:0-20508 GCA_050015635.1 Verrucomicrobiota bacterium | reverse complement strand
GAAAATGGTCATAACAACCACCATGCTCATCAAACGTGATCACCAGCAGAATTTTGTCCCGGTAGGGGCTTGTCTGCACGGCCTGATAAACATCCGCCAGAAACTGCTCGCCGCGACAGATATTGTGCGGTGGATGATAATCAGCCGGATAATCTATCTCGAACAATCCCAGTTCAGGCGTAAAGCGCGGTTCGACAAACGAATACTGCGGCAACTTCTGAGCTGGAGCGGCAGTCGCAGCGGCACCGCACAATTGTTTGAAAATGTCGTATTTGTGAAAGCAACCGTCGTGCAGGGTCAATCGCGGGAAAAACTGCGACAACGTCAGCGAGGGAATCAATGTCGTGTCGTGAAACACGCCCCACGATTTACCCTGGCTTTCCAAAACATTGAAAATCGTCGGAATATCATACAGTTCGTAATCATCATTGTTGAGATGACCGTCGGATGAACCCGTGTGAACAAAGGCCCGGTTCGGCCACGTCTGCGAAGGCACGGAAGCATACCAATGGTCGCACACGGCAAAATTTCGCGCCAGATCGTTGAGGACATTGGCATCCGCCGGGCCAAATGTTTGCATAATCTGACCCGCGTTGGCTCCGCCCGCATCCGGGGCCGAAAAATCCAGCAGAAAGCCGCTCATGTCTGCCATGGTTTCCATAGTTGACACGCCCGAAACATGATAAGTTGACAGGAAAAATTAGGGTAAAAATATTAACTTCAAGCGCAGGAAGGATTTGCGTCTGTAAACATTGATTTTTTAAAAAAGCGGGAGTGCAGGCAAAAGAGTCACAAACGTGTGCGTTTTTGAGTGCAAAAACTGGACAAAATTAGAGTTTGTTAAGGGTGGTTCAGTGCGAGGAAAAAAAGAAAATCCGGCTCGTCCGAACTGCTGTAAATTTATTTTCGTCTGCACGGTTGGATTGTTCCAGTCATGCAAATGGCTTGAACGTGGCCAGATTTATTAAAATATTTCTTTTCAACGAAGACCTGTGGGCTTTACGAAAATCGGCGTTTTGCCCAATTTTTGCTGCGATCACGAAATCGCCAGACAATATTTTTTATTGACGTTATGGCAAAAAGATTGGGAATTGCCACTACGCCAGATTTGCGCGATGGTTGTGGCAAATTAAAATTTAAACCAAAAATTTATGAGTTCTGAAACCCAACTCGACCAGCTTAAAAAATTCACGAAAGTCGTCGCCGACAGCGGCGACTTCGCCATGCTCAAACAATTCACGCCGCAGGATGCCACGACGAATCCATCGCTCATCTTCAAAGCCGCGCAGAAGCCGGAATATCAATTCATTTTGGACAAGGCCATAGTTGAAAACAAACCCAAGGCGAGTGGCGAAAAATTATTGCGCAGCGTGATGGATGATTTGCTGATTTTGTTCGGCCTTGAAATTTTGAAGATCGTACCGGGCCGTGTCTCGACCGAGACCGATGCGAACCTTTCATTCGACACCGAGGCGCTCGTCGCCAAGGCGCGACGGTTCATTGAGCTTTACAATAGCCATGGCATCGGGCGCGAGCGCGTGCTCATCAAGATCGCCTCGACGTGGGAAGGCATTCGCGCGGCGGAAATTCTCCAGCGCGAAGGCATCAATTGCAATTTGACCCTGCTCTTCTCGCTCGCGCAAGCCGTCGCGTGCGCCGAGGCGAAGGTGAAACTGATTTCGCCGTTCGTCGGGCGGATCATGGACTGGTATAAGGCTAGGGAGAAAAAAGATTTTGCGCCCGCCGAGGATCCCGGCGTTTTGTCTGTGAAGGAAATTTATACCTACTACAAAAAATTTGGTTATGCGACCGAGATCATGGGGGCGAGTTTCCGCACCGCCGGCGAAATTTTGGAACTGGCGGGCTGTGATTTGCTGACCATCAGCCCCCAACTGCTCGGCGAATTGCAAAAAAACACCGCGCCGGTCGCGCGCAAGTTAAGTCCCGAAATCGCGCACGACAGCAAAATTGGAAAAATTCCGCTGGACGAAAAGAAATTCCGCTGGCTGCTCAATGAAGACGCGATGGCCACGGAAAAAACCGCTGAAGGCATCCGCCTTTTCAACGCCGACGCGCAAAAGCTCACGCAGTTCATCGCGGCAAAGTTGAAATGACGTGATATTTAATTGTTCGACTTCGCTGCCGCACTTTGCCAGTTTCAGGCCATGGACGCGGATGAGCGCGAAATTTTCCAATTTTTGAAGTCCTGGGCGGGGGAGTTTATTGCCGCGCGGGAAATTTGCCGGCGCGCGGGCGGCAAGCGACGTTTTCACGAAGACCCGGAATGGGCCAAGCCCGTTTTACTCCGCATGGTGGAGCGCGGTATTTTGGAATCAAACACCACTGGACATTATCGCATCAAGCCGGTCAAAAAAAAGAAGGAGCACACACGCTGGGTTTCACCGGACATCGCAAAAATTTTGAAGGAAGGCGGTGCGGATGTCGAAAGTGCGGGCAATGGTGGCGACCTCGGCGCGGATGAGTATTATGATGAATTATAATGTTCGCCGCGCTGCTTACCACTCTTTTGTTTTCTGTTTCAGCGATTTGCGGTTATCGTACGTCCAAGCAAATCGGCGGCGTGGAAGCCAATTTCTGGCGCGCATGCGTCGCGGCTATTTTTCTCGCGATTTGGGCGAACGTTTTTGGAACCGGTTTTGAAGGCGCCGCGTTTCCGATTTTCGTTTTGAGCGGTCTGGTCGGAATCGGACTGGGCGACAGCGGCTATTTTCAAGCGTTGCCGCGGCTTGGCAGCCGCCCGACGGTTTTGCTCACGCAATGCCTCACCGTGCCGTTCGCCGTCTTGATTGAATGGCTGTGGCTCGGGACAACGCTGAATCCTTCAGAATTGTTTTGCATCGGGGTGATTTTGATCGGTGTGGCCGTCGCGCTCGCACCGGGCGACCATTTGAAAATTGCGCCGCGACGGATGTTCGCCGGAATTCTATGCACCATTGTGGCGGCGCTCGGCGGCGCGCTTGGCGCAGTGTTAAGCCGCAAAGCCTACGCCATCGCCCGTGCGGTGGGTGAACACCCCGACGCCGGCACTACCGGTTACCAACGTGTCATCGGTGGTGCCATCGCGCTGGGCATTCTTTTGTTGATTGTGAAATGGCGCAGTGCCCATTTGCACGGCGGCGTGCTCGAAACCAAAACCCTGAACATTTCGCGCGACAAATGGCGTCGCCTGTGGCCATGGGTCTTGGCAAACAGTCTCGCCGGCCAGACGCTCGGCGTGAGTTGCATGCAATGGGCGCTCGAAACCACGCCGACCGGCATCGTCACGGCCATCATCGCGATGACACCCATCGTTCTACTGCCCATGACGCTGGTGGTTGACGGCGAACGAATTGGCTTGCGCCCGGTCGTTGGTGCTCTCATCGGTGTCGCGGGCGTGATTGGGCTGATGCTTAGGCGTTAAAAATTGACCGCCAGGTCACCGGGTTCAAAAATGATTTTTTGTAACCTGGTGTCTCTGTGGCAACTGTGATTGAAATGAAAAACGAACTTCAAACCACCGTAGAAACGCTCGGCTTGGAAAAATTCCGCCGCCACATTTTTCTATGCACCGACGCGACGGAACCGAAATGTTGCGCGCGCGAAACGAGTCTGGTGTCGTGGGAATTTTTGAAGCGGCGATTGAAGGAATTAAACCTCGTTGGCCCGGAACCGCTGGTCTATCGCACGAAAGCCAACTGTCTGCGCGTGTGTGTGTGCGGGCCGATTGCAGTCGTTTATCCCGAAGGCGTCTGGTATCATTCGTGCGCGCCGGAAGCCTTGGAACGTATTATTCAGGAACATTTGATCGGCGGAAAAAGCGTCGAGGAATTTACGTTCGCCAAAAACCCACTGCGGTGAAAGGTTTTGGCTAGATTTATTTTCCACTCGACTTTCGTTTTGCCACCGTGTAAGCTCTAATCGTTCGGAAAATTTGCAGGCAATATGGCTAGATTGCTGATCAAGACCGAAGGTTTGGAAAACCGGACGCTGGAATTGCGTCTCGGCGTCAACCGGGTCGGGCGTGATCCAGATTGCGATTTTCCCATCCCCGATGCCACAGTGTCCACGAATCATTGCGAACTGGTTGTGACTGATGTCGGCGTGATGCTCCGCGACTGCAATTCCACCAACGGCACTTTTCTCAATGGCGATCCGGTTCGCGAAGCATGGCTGCTGCCCGGCCAGGAAGTGAAATTGGGCGATGTGGAATTGTTCGTGGAAAACACCGAGGTCAACATCGCAATTCCCAAATTTGAACGCGAGCGTCCTAAACCGCCGGTGGTTTTGACCGACGGTACTATGGTTTGCCCTCGCCATTCGCAGGTGCAGGCGACCTATAAATGCACGCACTGCTACGAAGTCATGTGCAGCGCCTGTGTGCATGTCATGCGCATCAAAGGTAGCCAGCCACTGTTTCTGTGTCCGCTGTGCAGCCACAAGTGTGTGGCTATCGAAATCACAAAGCCCCAAAAGAAGAGAGGCTTTATCGGATTTTTGCAGGACACGGTCAAACTGCGGTTCCGTCACACCGCCAGCTCCGCCAATTCGGAAAAATAACCGCCGGTTTCAGGCCGGAAATTGCCGGATCATTTTCTCCAGCGCCGCAATCCAAAACGGATGTTCGTTCAGACATGGAATCTGGATGAACTCTTTTCCGCCTGCCCGTAGAAAACTTTCTTTTCCGCGAATACTGATTTCCTCAATCGTTTCCAGACAATCGGAAACGAACGCCGGACAGATCACCAGAAGTTTTTTGACTCCGCGCTTCGGAAATTCCGCCAGTTCGAAGTCCGTGTAAGGTTTCAGCCACGGATCGCGCCCAAGCCGTGATTGAAATGAAACGGAAAATTTTCCGGCGGGCACGCCGGCTTTCGCGGTAAACGCCACAACCGTCTTGAAACATTGAGCACGATAACACATCGCGTGCGCCGGGTTGGCAACTTCGCAGCAATTTTCCGCCTTCAAACAATGACAGCCCGTCGGGTCAGATTTGCGGAGATGTCGTTCGGGAATTCCGTGAAAACTGAAGAGCAAATGGTCATAGCCGTCTTGCAAATATTTTTCCGCGCTTGCTGCCAGCGCCTCGATGTAATTTGGTGAATCAAAATACGGCGGCTGTACTTTAATACGCATTTGCGGCGCGATTTTCACCGCGACTTTTTTGACGCGCTCGACCACAGATTCGTAACTCGACATCGCGTAGTGTGGAAACAACGGAATCAAAAATAATTCATTCACCCCGCGTTCGCGTAATTTCAGAATCGCGTCCGGAATGGAAGGATTTTGATAACGCATCGCCAATTCAATTGGAACGCCGACGCACTTTTGCAATTCATCCCGCACGCGCTTGCTCGTCACGACCAGTGGCGAGCCTTCCGGCAGCCAGATTTGCTCGTAAGCGTGCGCCGATTCTTTCGGGCGTGACGGCAGAATGGCAAAATGCACTACGCAAAAACGGATTGGCCATGGTGTGTCCAGCACGCGACCGTCCATCAGAAATTCGCGCAGGTATTTCCGCACGTCCCCGATCGAAGTTGAATCCGGCGAACCGAGATTGACCATCAAAACGCCTTTGCTCATGCAGCTGAAGTTTGTCTCGATACCAGATGCTTTTCAACTCGTTCCACAACATTGCAGCCGGACACAATTGAATCGCCCAGCGAAACGCCGTCGCGGTAATGACCGGCAAGAAAAAGTCCGTCGGCTTTGGCTTCGATTTGACTCATCAAATCGCGATAACGGCCGTAGCCCACATTGTATTGCGGAATCGCGCGCGGCCAAAAGTGATGATGCGTGAACACCGGCCTGCCTTTTACGCTCAGCAACACACTCAAATCTTTGCAAACCAACTCGACCAGTTGTTCCGGCGGCAACGACGCCAGTTCCGGCTGCCGTTCGCCACCGACATAACTTGTCAGCAAAATCTGTCCGAAAGGCGCACGATTCGGAAATAGCGACGACGAAAAAATTGTTCCCAGAATTTTGAAGCCCTCGATTTTTGGAATCAACATCCCGAAACCGTTACACGAATGCGCCACGTCTTCGCGTCGGAAACCCAAAACTACGCTCGCCACCGGTGGATAACGAATTTCAGAGAATTGGGAAAAGTTCAGCGCTGTTTGTGATTCAATTTTCAATTCTGCCAGCTTGAACGCTGTACCGCAATAAATCACCGCATGGTGTTCCATTTCTCCAGCAGAAGTCGTCATGCGCCAGCCGTCGCTTGTCTGCACGAGCCTCGTCACCTGCGTTTTTAATTTCAATGAATCACCAATGTGAGCCGCCAGCGCGTCGGGCAGAACCTGCAAACCTTCGTCAAAGGAAAATTTCGGCGCGTGGTCTTTTGAAATTTCTCCGGTTTTCCTGCGTTCGCGTGCGCCGAAAAACTGGCCTTTGATGAGCGAACCGTATTTGTCTTCGAGTGCCTTTAATTTTGGAAATGCCTGCTGAACCGAAAGATTATGCGAGTCGCCCGCGTAAATACCGGCGACGAGCGCGTCCACCATGCGGTCAAGGAATTCCTGGTCCAGCCGCCGCACCACAAATTCCGCAACGCTTTCTTCCTTGCCATCACGGCGCGGGCGCACGAACGGCTCGCGCAGCAAGGCGAGCTTCGCCTTTGTGCTCAAAAGTTCCGACGTGAAGATGCCAAGCTGTGACGACGGCATCGCAATCGGGCGTTGGTCGCGCACAACGTAACGTGCCTCGGCTTGTGGACTCGTGTTGAGCCGACGCGATTCCAGTCCCACGTCGCGGATAAGCTGGGTGATTCTGGGCGACGTTTCTAGAATTGTGTTCGGTCCGGACTCGGCGAGAAAACCATTTTGCCGCGACGATTGGATGACGCCGCCGGCACGCCCACCCGCTTCATAAACCGTGACCGTAATGCCCCTGCGCTTCAGATAAAACGCAACGGTCAATCCTGTAATGCCAGCGCCGATGATTGCGACGGGTTTCATTCAAGCATTCGCCAATTTCGCTACTAAAAGTAACAAAATGTTTCTCATTATTGTTTCTAAAAATGACATGCGTTTACAAAGTTAGCGGGCAGTTTTATCTGTGTTAATCTGCGTTCGTCGGCGGTTAAAATTAAATCGTCCGCGAATGTTTCCGCTCGTCCGACTGCGCGAGCGTGTTGTCGAAACACATCACGATATTGCGGATGAACAGGCGGCCGGTATCGGTGACTTCAAGGCCGGTCGTCGAACGGCGCACGAGGCCGTCGGCTTCAAACGGCGAAAGCGCGGTGAGTTCGTCGGCAAAATGGAGCGCGAAGTCGAGGCCGAGGCGTTGCGACATCGCGGTGTAATCGAGCGAGAGGTCGCACATGACGCGCATGATGGTTTCGCGCCGGACTTTGTCCTCGTCCGTCAAAAAATATCCGCGCGTGAGCGGAGTTTTTTCGGCATTGAGCGCGGCGTAATAATCCGGCAATTCCTTTTCATTCTGCCAATATGCGTCGGGAATCTGCGAAATCGCGCTCATGCCAAATGAATAAATGTCCGCGTTGCCGCGCGTGCTGTAACCTTGAAAATTCCGCTGCAAGGTTTTGTTGCGTTGCGCCGTCACGAGTTCGTCGCCGGGTCGTGCGAAATGATCCATGCCGATGTAAACGTAGCGGTTGTTTTCCGTCAGCCGCTCAATGACGTTTTTGAGCAATTCCAGTTTCACTTCGGGCGTTGG
Source organism: Verrucomicrobiota bacterium (assembly GCA_050015635.1). Lineage (GTDB taxonomy): Bacteria > Verrucomicrobiota > Verrucomicrobiia > Limisphaerales > UBA11358 > UBA11358. The sequence goes on along the minus strand of JBEKBA010000046.1, from coordinate 12,825 downwards.
CAGGATTTTTTGCTCCAGAACTTTTTGCGCGGGCTTAATCCATGGCACATGGGCGTAACTGAAAACGGCAAGGCGGTCGGGCTGCATTTCCAAAACGGTGTCGAGCGTGTGGCTGAAGGACGCGACGGTTTGGTGCGGCAGGCCGTAAATCAAATCGAAGTTTACCGAGCCAAAACCGAGTTCGCGCGCCCAATCCAAAACCTGCTGCGTGAGATCGCGCGGCTGGATTCGATGGATGGCTTCCTGCACTTTCGGCTCAAAATCCTGCACGCCGAGCGACGCACGGTTAAAACCGATTGCGCGCAGCGCGACGATGTGGCCGCGTGTGAGCCGGCGCGGGTCAATTTCCACTCCAGCTTCAATGTCGGCGGAAAATTTGAAGTATTTGTGGATGATGTCACCAAGTTTTCGGATTTCGTCGGGCGTAAGAAAGGTGGGCGAGCCGCCACCCCAATGCAATTGCACGACTTTACGTTTCGGATTCAGCCGCGCGGCCATTTGCGCGACTTCGCGTTCGAGATACTCCAGGTACGGTTTTCCTTCGCCGTGATTTTTGGTGATGACGGTTGTGCAGCCGCAGAACCAGCAAAGCGTTTCGCAGAACGGAATGTGAAAATAGAGCGAGAGGTCGCGCGCGGTTTCGTTGTTCGCGGAAATTTTCCCGGCCAGTTCCGGCCACGTCATTGCTTCGGTGAACTTCGTCGCCGGCGGATAGCTGGTGTAGCGCGGCCCGGCCACGTTGTATTTTTTCACCAAATCCAGATTGACGTTCAGCGCGCTCATTTGAAATTCCGCACCGTGCGCACCAAACTTTCGATGCATTCGAGCTTCGCTTCCGGCGGCACGCCGTGACCCAAATTAAAAATGTGTCCGCGCGCGCCGCGCACTTCGGTCAAAATGCGATTCGTTTCCGCCGCGACAATTCCCGGCTTGGTCGTGAGCAAAAATGGGTCGATATTGCCCTGCACTCCGATATGCTCTGGCAATCGCGCGCGCACGTCGGCGAGACGCACATGACAATCCACGCCGAGCACATTCGCGCCGGTGTCCGCGAGCGTGTCCCAATTTCCATGAACGTCCTTGCAAAAAACAATGACGGGCACGGCTCCGTTCAGCGCGGAAATGATTCGCTTGATCCAATTGGCCGATGCGGACGCAAACGCGCTTTCCGGCAACAAACCACCGAGGCTGTCAAAAATTTGCACCACGTCCGCGCCGGCGGCGATCTGCATTTGGAGCAGCCGCGTGACAGCGGCAGTTAATTTTTCCATCAACGCGGTGAAAATTTTCGGCTGGGTGTAAAAAAGATTTTTGGCACGGGCGAAGTCCTTCACGCTCCCGCCTTCGAGCATGAAATTAGCGAGTGTCCACGGCGAACCGGCGAAACCGATGAGCGCAGTTTTTTCGCCGAGCGCAGATTTGACGAGTTGCAGTGCACGCGGAATGTATTCCAGTTTCTCAGGCAGCTCGGAGACTTTGAGTTCCTTAATGTCGGTCGTCGTTTGCAAAACAAAGTTCATAGCAATCCCGCCGCCGTCGCGGAATTTGTAGCCCTGACCCAAACCTTCGGCGGTGACGAGGATGTCGCTGAACAAAATTGCCGCATCGAAATCAAACCGGCGGATCGGTTGCAGCGTGACCTCGGCAGCCAGCTCCGGCGTTCGGACAAGTTTGAGAAAATCGTTTTTCGCCTTGAGCTTGCGGTATTCCGGCAGTGCGCGACCGGCCTGGCGCATCAGCCAGACAGGCGGGCGATCAACAACACGGCAACGACAGGCGTCGAGGAAACGCTGACGATTGGTCAGCGCCCGCGCGGATGATTTGATTTCGGTGACAGTGGCGGTCATTTTCGGCGGCAGAATACGCTGAAAATCGGGCGACGGCGAGCGGGTTTTCTCGCGCAACTTTGTTTAAGCACCGGTTTTCTATTCAGGGTAAGAAAATGAAAAACGAGTTGCCCAAATGGCGTGAGTTGCTCTGGCGACGGAAATTCACTGATGCCGAACAGGTTGAATTGCGCACGCAGCCGGAAGTTTTGGCGGATTTGGAAATGGAAATTCGTTTGAGCGAAACACTGGCGCGAATTTCCGACGCATCGATGCCATCGAATTTCACCGCGCGTGTCATGCAAACCATTGAAATGGAGGAGGCGAAAAACGCGCGGTCGCGAAGTTGGAATTGGCGCTTGTTACTGCCGCGCGTCGCGTTTGTCATGATGGCGATCGGGTTTGCCGGTTTGGCTTTGCATCGCTACGAACTCGACACGCGCCGTGCCGCCCTTGCCAAAGGCGTCGCGCTTGTGGCCGCCGTCCAGCCATTGCCCAGCGTGGAAGCGCTGAAAAATTTCGACGCCATCCGGCGTATGAGCCAGTCGCACGCAGACGAGGAATTACTGGCGTTGCTGCAATGAAATTTTTGCGGCAGGCGCGTTGGTGGCTCGCCTTTTGCGTGGCGGGACAGTTTTCAGTTTTTCCGCTTGCCGCCGAAGATTTCACGAACGCTCCAGCTTCCGTAAAATTATTTTCCGCGACAACAAACACCCTACCGCCAATGCCGCGCAGAAAATCCCCCGTGGATTTTTTCCGCCAATTGCTCGCGATGACGCCGGATGAGCGCGAAAATTTTCTGACTAGCCGCCCGCCCGAAATCCGCAAAGGCATCCTTGCTAAGGTCGGTGAATACGAGGCGCTCGATCCGGACGAGCGCGAGTTGCGGCTGCGCGCGACGGAATTGCGCTGGTATCTGGTGCCGCTGCTGCGTGAATCACCGACGAATCGCGCCGCGCTGCTGGCGCAAACGCCGGACGACATTCGCCCGCTGGTTCAAGACCGGCTGCAAGAGTGGGAAATTTTGCCGCCGCCGTTACAGCAGGAATTTTTAGAGAACGAACGCATCCTACGTTACTTCGCGCATATGGACGTGAGCAGCGGTCCGCCGGAAGATGTCCAGCATCATGAGCCGAGCGACGCAGACAGCGTGCGTTGGGACGCGCTTTCAGAAGCCGAGCGCCGGCAAATCACCGCAGGCTTCAATCAATTTTTTGAACTCACGCCCGATGAAAAAATGGAAACACTCAACACCTTGTCCGACGCCGAACGCGAACAAATGGAAAAAACCTTGCAGGCTTTTGACCGGATGCCGCCCGGCCAGCGTGCCGAATGCGTCAACGCGTTCGCAAAATTTGCGAGCATGAACACATCGGAACAGGCGGAATTTTTGAAAAATGCCGCGCGCTGGTCGCAAATGTTGCCCGCCGAACGCCAGGCGTGGCGCGATCTCGTCACGCACGTCCCCGAATGGCCGCCGCTGCCAGTGGGTTTTGTGATGCCCATGCCGGCGGAATCCAATCCCGCCGTGGCCACAAATCACAACTAACCGGCTAAATTCAATTTTCCATTTCTGCCGCGCCGTTCTAACTTCCCACCGTGCATCCGATTGCGTTTCGACTCGGTTCGCTGACCATCCATTGGTATGGCGTGATGATCGCACTGGCGTTTTTGTTCGGGCTTTGGACGGCGACCTTGCGCGCCCGTCGCGAAAACATTTCAGGCGAAAAAATCACCGACATCGTGCTGTGGCTGATGATTGGTGGCATTCTTGGTGCCCGCGCCGTTTATGTAACAACTTATTGGCAGGAAGAATTCGCCAGTCAGCCGTTCTCGGAAATTTTCATGATCCAGCATGGCGGACTTGTCTATTACGGCGGACTCATCGGCGCGACGATTGCTGGAGTCATTTACATTCATTGGAAAAAACTGCCTTTCTGGAAAACCGCCGACGTGCTCGCGCCCAGTATCGCGCTCGGCAACGTCTTTGGCCGCGTCGGTTGCCTGCTCAACGGTTGTTGCTACGGACGCGCGTGCGCCGCGCCGTGGGCCATCCGCTTTCCAAACGGTTCTTATGCCTGGGAGCAGCAGTATCAGCAGGGACTTCCCGGCGTGGGACCGGATACTCCGTCGCTTCCCGTCCATCCGACCGAAATTTACGACGGATTGCTTAATCTCGGATTATATTTTTTGCTCGCGTGGTTGTTCCGCCGCAAAAAATTTGATGGTCAGATTTTTACGACCTATTTGCTTTGCTACGCTGTAACTCGCTCGTTTGTTGAATATTTTCGCGGCGATTATTCCAATCTCCATTACCACTACGGCCTCACGCCTGCACAATGGATCAGTGTGCCGATTTTTATGGCTGGACTTGCGCTCGCGGCGATTCTGTCGCGCCGCTCGCCCGCGAAATGAATCGGCCCATCTTCATCGCCGGGCCGACTGCGGTTGGAAAATCCGAAATCGCCCCGCGTCTAGCGGAACAAATCGGCGGCGAAATTATCTCCGCCGATTCGATGCAGGTTTATCGCGGACTCGACATCGGCACCGCCAAGCCGTCGCCCGCCGAACTCGCCCGCGTGCCGCATCACCTCATTGACATTTGCGATTTGACCGAATCGTTTGACGCCGCGAAATTCGTCCGGCACGCGCAAAAAGCGGTTGAAGAAATTCAAGCACGTGGTCGCGTGCCAATTTTCTGCGGTGGCACGGGACTTTATTTCAAAGCCTTTTTGAGCGGACTGGGTGAAACACCTTCGGCCAATCCCGAACTCCGCGCCGAACTGGAAACCGCATCGTTTGGATCGCTGTTGCGCGAATTGCACGAACGCGATCCGGCGGCCTACGAAAAAATTGACAGACAGAATCCGCGCCGCGTCATCCGCGCGGTGGAAGTGATTCGCCTGACGGGAAAAAAGTTTTCCGAACAGCGATCGGAGTGGAAGTCCGAAATCCGAAGTTCAAAGCTAAAAAACTTTTTCGCCTTTTCGCGTCAGCCGGACGACTTACGCGCACGCATTGACGCGCGCGTGGATGCGATGTTCGCGCGCAGGCTGGTGGAGGAGACGCGCGGATTGCTCCAGCGCGGCCTTGAGCAAAACCAGACGGCGATGCAGGCCATCGGCTACCGGCAGGTGGTGAAACATTTGCGCGGCGAACACTCCTTGGCGGAAACCATCGAGCAGGTGAAAATCCGCACGCGGCAATTTGCCAAGCGGCAACTGACGTGGTTTCGCCGTCAGCTTGACCCGGAATGGATTGAATTGAAGCCGGATGAATCGCTGGAAAAAATCATTACTCTGGCACTACATTTCTGCCAAATTTAGAGCATCTAGCTAAAACCAAAAAGTAGTCTTATTAGCAATTTTATTCTCTCTGCCTTTTGACGATGACTTCAATTTGGGCTTTGTTTTTTGCGATCATGTTCGCGGGTAAAATGCCGCGCCAGAAAACGTTTGGGTAAATCACCGCGCCGCGCCCGAGGATACTGCCGGGGTTCAACACGGCGTTACAGCCGGCTTCCGCGCCGTCGCCGAGCAGCGCGCCAAATTTGCGCAAGCCGGTGTCGAAGGGCGCGCCATCCAGCTCGACGGTGATGTTGCCGGGGAACAGTTTGAAGTTGGAAATTTTCACGCCCGCGCCGAGGTGCGCCTTGTGGCCGAGAATGGAGTCGCCGATGTAATTGAAGTGCGGCGCCTGCGCTCCATTGAACAGCAGCGAGTTTTTCAATTCGGACGAATTACCGACGACGCAACCGTCTCCGATGATGACGTTTTCGCGCAGATAGGCGTTGTGGCGAATCCGGCAGTTTTGGCCGATGATGACCGGACCTTTGATCATCGCGCCGTCTTCGATGACGGTGCCTTCGCCAATGAAAACCTTTTCACCGATGAACGCGCGGCCATCGCATTTGTTGCGAAGTTCCGGTTTCAGGTTCGCGGAAATGTAGCTCTCTATTTTTTTGAGCGCGTCCCACGCGAATTTGCAGCCATTGAAAATGGCGGCGTGTTCGGTTTGCGTCAGGTCAAACAGATCGGCTGGTTTGAACATATTTTTGGAGCGGGTGAAGGGAATCGAACCCTCGTTACCACCGTCGTGGTTTTGAGTGGTTAAGAGTGGCCTACTTCATTGGGCAATTCAATTGAAGGGCAGGACGTTTCCTGCACTACTTGCACTCAAACAAAATGAATGCAATATGGCCTATCTATACCGCAAAAACCGCTCGCCTTATTGGTATATCCAATATGTAGATTCGGAAAGCAAAAAACACGACAAATCCACCGGCCTCCGTGCCGACGATCCCAACGACACCGCCAAGGCAAAAGGGATGCGGGCCGAATTGGAAGCAAACGAACACAGAAAAATTCCGCTGGTCAACGGCGCAGCCTGGGACAATTGGGTTCTGAAATACTTTGAACGCCACTGCCAAAGCCCCCGCACGTTGCAACGCTACACCGGAAATTGGAAGTGGCTCGCGCTCTGGCTGCAATTAAGGCGGCTGCATTCGCCGCGCGCCATCACCTACCGCAACGCGCTGGATTACCTCGACTGGCGCACGACCTTCAAAAAGAAAACCGGCAAAATTGTCGGTCGCAATACGGCCATCATGGAAATGAAATTGTTGGCGATGATCATGGGCGAAGCCGTCCGGCTCGGCTTTGCGGACGCCAACCCGCTGGTGAGCTTGAAATTGAAACGCGACAAGGCGAAGAAAAAACCGGAACTGACCGACAACGAAATCATCTTGATTCAAGAGGGATTGAAGGAAGAACCGGAGTGGATGCAGGTGTCATTTGAAATTGCACTTCACACCGGTTGCCGGCTGCGCGAAACACAGATTCCGCTTTCCTGTCTGGCCTTTGATGAAACCAAAATCACGTTTCCGAGTCCCAAAGGCGGAGAGGACAAGGCGTTCTCGATCCCGATGCCAACAGTTTTGATGCCGTTACTGGTAAAATTGAAAACCGAAAGAAAATCAAACACCCTGGATTTTCCCTTTCAGCCATCACGCCGCTGGCAGCAATTTTTCATCAAACTCAAGCTGACTCACCTGTGCTTTCACTGCCTGCGCGTCACCTATATCAACCGGCTGCGTCGGGCGGCCGTGCCGCGCGAGGCGGCGATGCGTCTGGTCAACCACGCCTCGGCATTGGTGCATGAAGTTTATCAGCGCGAAAAAGTGGACGACGTGATGCAATGGCGCGATGCGGTAAAATTTCCAACTTCAAAAACATCTATGGTGTTAGCTGCATAATAGCCGATTGCAATTTTCAGAGCTGCATCTAGCGCGACGTGTTTTAGATAGCTTTCGCTCAGGCTTTTTTTGCTTCTAAACGAAGACTGATGAGCCGGTCGCGCGAATCTTCAAGGGGACTGCGGATGATTCTCCTGCTCCATCGCAACCGGATGAAATCATTTAGCCTAGGGTTGCAACGAACGAGCTATTTGCACGGGAAATTCGTTAATGTCAATCCGCATTCATCAGTGGTTGAAATTTTTATGGGGTGTTCACCCCATTCATTTTTCCGCGTCCAAAAGATAAAATTTTCAGTGTGTCGCGTGATTCAGAAACTTAATTTTATGCAAACATCAAATCATATTGCGCCGGGTGCTCCCGGCATTGCGCCGCGCTGGGCGTCCAGCGCCAAACACGGCGTCGGCACGGCCTATCACAGCAGTTCCTGCGTCTGGTTCACGTTGAGCCACGGCATCGTCAATGAAATTTATTTTCCGTATGTAGATTCGCCCAACACGCGCGATTTGCAGTTTCTTATCACCGACGGTGAATCATTCTGCCATGAGGAGCGGCGCGACCTAGATCACAAGACTGAATACCCGGAGCAAAACGCATTGTTTTACCGGCTCACAAATTCCGACCGCGAGGGGCGCTATCGTCTCATCAAAGAAATCCTCGTGGATCCGCACTCGCCGGTTTTTTTGATGCACACGCGGCTGGAAATTTTGGATCCAAAGCTGCTCGGCAAGCTGCGTCTTTACGCCTTGTTAGCTCCGCACATGGCAGGCACAGGTAAGAACAACTCGGCTTCCTTGTGTGGATTGGGAGGGCGGAAGCTCTTCAACGCAAAACGGGAAAATATTGAAATGTCGTTCGGCTGCACGCCCGATTTCACGAGGCGCTCCGTCGGCTACGTCGGATTCAGCGACGGCTGGCAGGACTTGATGGACAACTTCAAAATGGATTGGGAATTTGAACAGGCTACGGATGGGAACATCGCTTTGATGGGGGAGATTGATTTGTCAGGCGGAATGGAGTTCACGCTCGGCGTGGGCTTCGGGCTCAATCGGCACAGCGCTTCCGCCCATCTGCTGCAAGCGTTCGCAACTCCATTCGCCGACCAACGTGAAAAATATATCAGCCAATGGCAGCGCACTCGCGCCGAGGTCGATTTGAGCGCGCACACCAAAGACGGCGGTTCCATGTTGCGCTTGAGCCAGTGTTTGTTGCTGGCGCATGAAGACAAGTTTTTCCAAGGCGCATTCGTTGCTTCGTTGAGCATTCCCTGGGGCGACACGAAGGACGACAGCGATCGTGGCGGGTATCATCTCGTCTGGACACGCGACATGGTGCAAACCGCTTCAGCGCTGCTGGCCGGCGGACAGACTGAGTCGCCGTTGCGCGCGCTAATCTGGCTGGCGTGTGTCCAAGCGGTCGATGGCAGCCTGCCACAAAACAGTTCGATTGCGGGCAAGGCTTACTGGAAAGGAATTCAACTGGACGAAGTGGCGGTGCCGATTCTCCTCGCCTGGCGATTACAGCGGGCGGACGCGCTCCGCCAATTCGATCCCTGGACTCTGGTTTCACGGGCCGCACAGTATTTAATCTTGCACGGGCCGGTGACAGCGCAGGAGCGTTGGGAGGAGAATTCCGGTTACTCGCCTTCGACGCTGGCGACCATCATCGCCAGCCTAGTGTGCGCGGCTAAATTTGCGCGCGACCGAAAAGACAAGGTTGCGGCGGACTTTTTGCTCGATTACGCGGACTGGCTCTCGGCGCACCTGGAAGAATGGACGGTCACGAGCCGGGGCGAACTCGTGAAGGACAAGCCGCGACACTACGTTCGCATCACGCCCGCCGATTTGAAACAAGCCGTGGTTTCTTCAAACCCGGATGAAGCTGAAATTTTTCTGGCCAACGACGGCGGTAAACAGCCAGCACGTAATATCGTCGGCGGCGATTTTCTTCAACTTGTCCGGCTGGGCGTCCGGGCTGCAAATGACCCGTTGATAATTGATTCCCTCGTAGTGATTGATCAAGTGCTCAAGCGCGATCTACCCCAAGGGCCAAGTTGGCGGCGCTATAATCACGATGGCTATGGGCAGAAGGCCGATGGCAGCGCCTACGATGGGACGGGAGAAGGACGTTGCTGGCCGATTTTGACGGGCGAACGCGCCCATTACGAACTGGCCGCCGGACACGATCCGTTGCCGCTGATCGAAACTATGGAAAAATTCGCCAACAAGGGTGGCATGTTACCTGAACAATTGTGGGACGCGGACGATCTGCCAGAGGCAAAGATGAAGCGCGGCGGTCCGACCGGCTCGGCCATGCCGTTGTGTTGGGCGCACGCGGAATATGTCAGCCTGGTGCGCAGTCACAAGGATGGGGTTTGTTTTGACCGCATCGAGCCGGTTTATCAGCGTTATGCCAGGGAAAGGACAGGCAGCAAGATTGAAATGTGGACGCTCGCCCACCAACTTCAACGGATTGTCCAAGGGAAAACGCTCCGCATCATCATCGAGAAAGAAGCGACGATTCATTGGAGTTTTGATGGATGGAAGACGGCCAATGACTTGGTAACGCGGGATGCGGGATTTGGCTGCTGGTTCGGAGATTTACCATCAGCCCAACTCCAGGCCGGTATTCCCATCGTCTTCACATTTTTATGGCAAGAGGGATGGGAAGGGAAAGATTTTCAGGTGGGGATCATTTGAAACATTCGGAATGGAAAAATAAATGAAACCAATGAAAACGAACGACCAACTCGAACCGACGGTGTTCGTCATTTTTGGCGGAGCCGGTGACTTGACCTGGCGGAAACTCGTGCCGGCCCTGTTCGACCTCTCGCAGGACCGTAGTCTGCCCGCACAATTTGCGATCATCGCGGTTGACCGCATCAAACTCGGCGATGACGCCCTGCGCCGCCGGTTGCACGATGGTGTCAATCAATTCTCCCGTTTCGGAAAAGCCAAGACCGCATCGTGGAACCAGTTCGCGCGACACATCCATTATCAACCGGGCGATTTCAAAAAGCTGCAAACTTACAGCGCCCTCGGCAAACAATGCGTGAAGTTGGAAAAGGAATGGGGCACCAAAGCCCAGCGCATCTTTTACATGGCCACGCCGCCTTCAATGTTTGGCGAGATTCCGAAATATCTCGGCAAAGCCGGACTGTCGCGCGACCGGAAATTTGCGCGGATCGTGATTGAGAAACCGATTGGCTACGATTTGGAATCGGCGCGCGCCTTGAACGCCGTTCTCGCCGCCAGCTTCGACGAATCCCAGATTTTTCGCATTGATCATTATCTCGGCAAGGAAACCGTGCAGAACATTCTCGCGTTTCGTTTTGCCAATCCGCTGTTCGAGCCGATGTGGAATCGTCGCTACATTGATTATGTGACCATCACCGTCGCCGAAACGGTGGGCGTCGAGCATCGCGGCGGCTATTACGACCACGCCGGCGCGTTGCGCGACATGGTGCAGAATCATTTGATGCAACTGCTCTGTCTCGTGGCGATGGAACCGATGGTCTCTTTTCAGGCCGATGAAATCCGCAACAAAAAAGTGGACGTTCTGCACGCGGCGCGCCCGATTGCCCGCGACGCAGTTCCGCAATCCGCCGTGCGCGGCCAATATGGTTCCGGCACTGTTGCTGGAAAAAAAGTGCCCGGCTATCGCGAAGAAAGCGGCGTCGCGCCCGATTCTAAAACGGAGACATTTGCGGCATTGAAATTATTTCTCGACAACTGGCGCTGGCAGGACGTGCCATTTTATCTGCGCACGGGCAAACGCCTGCCGCAGCAGGCGTCGGAAATTTCCATCCAATTCCGCGCCGTGCCGCACCGTTCATTTCCGCCCGAAGCCTCGCTCGGCTGGCAGCCGTCCCGTCTCGTCCTGTCCATCCAACCCGACGAAGGCATCGTGCTCGGCTTTCAGGCCAAATATCCGGGACCGAAAATGCAATTGCGTCCGGTGGATATGCGATTCAGCTATCGCGAGAGTTTTGATGCGCCTTCACCGGATGCCTACGAAACGCTTTTGTGGGACGTGATGAAAAAGGACGCGACGCTCTTCATGCGCGCCGATCAAGTGGAGGCCGCCTGGGAACTTCTGACGCCGGTGCTCGAAGCGTGGCAGGCCACGGCACCGAGCGATTTTCCAAATTATGCCGCCGGAACTTGGGGACCAGAAAATGTTCAGGAACTTTTGTCACCCGGTCATCGCTGGCCGCTGCCGACCGAATTGGAGGCCGACGCCAGTAAAGAGGGAAAGAGCAAGCGACTCAAAGACCAAAGGAAAATCCATTGAATGAATATTCTCGTCATTGACGTAGGCGGCACGCATATAAAAGTGCGTGCGACGGGTCACAAAACTCAAGTGCAAATTCCGTCGAGCCCGAAAATGACCGCGAACAAAATGGTCGCAGCGGTTCGGAAAATCATTGTCGGGTGGAAATATGATGCCATCACGGTTGGCTATCCGGGATTGGTGCTTCATGGACACATTGTTGGGGAACCGCACAACCTCGGCCATGGCTGGGTAAATTTTAATTTCAAAAAGACATTCGGTAGCCCGGTGAAAATTATCAACAATGCAATGATGCAAGCGTTGGGAAGTTATCGGGGAAAAAGGATGCTTTTCTTGGGATTGGGCACCGGGCTGGGTTCAGTCATCGGACAGGCCGGACTCAAGCTGCTCGGGAAAAAGAAATGGCGACGCCACGTCAACGATGTCGTCAAGCAACTTAAGGCCGCGCTGGAGGCGGATTATGTGGTTTTGGGTGGCGGCAATCCACCTCATTCGGGAAGCGTTGAAAGAAGAACCGGAATGGATGCAAACCGCATTTGACATTTCCCTGCACACTGGCTGCCGACTTCGTGAGACAAGAATTCCTTTGAACTGTATTGATTTTGCAGAGAACAAAATTACGTTCCCCTCGCCCAAAGGCGGCGAAGATCGGGCGTTCTCCGTGCCGATGCCGTCTGCGTTGCGTCCGCTGTTTGAACGCATTCGCAAAACGAAGCAGAAATTCACCGTGGAATTTCCATTTCAGCCGTCGCGCCGCTGGCAGCAGTTTTTTATCAAGATTGGGAAGCCGCATTTGTGTTTCCACTGCCTGCGCGTCACCTACGTCAACCGTTTGCGCCGCGCCGGGGTGCCGCGTGAAGCGGCCATGCGGTTGGTGAATCATTCATCAGATTTGATTCATCAAATCTACCAGCGTGAAAAAGTCGAGGATGTGGCGCAATGGCGTGATGCGGTGCAATTTCCTGCGTAGGTTCACGCAGATTTATTTTCTATGCCATTTCAGGACTATTTTTTTGCTTTGCGTGCTGTTTTTCAGCATCCATGATCGCCTCATTAAGAACTCTACTAATTTCACCACCCGTAGAGCACTGCCAAATGGCATTCGCAAAAGCGTTTAGAACGGGATCAGAAAAGGTCGTTGGGAGACGATTTTCTGGAAACAGTATATCCAATGCCATTGATGTTTGCGCCGCTTTGTATAGAACTTTCTCATTGTATAAAACAGCGCCGAAAAAATTTATCCAGAACTGGCCGAATCTACCCTGATATGACTTAACCAACACGCTTGATCGTGCACAGGAAACCATGCAGGTTTCCTGATTGTCTAATTTAATAGTTGCACCGCAACCATGAGTTTCCGTGGAATATAAGAGCTTTGGCATAACGGCTATGCAACTCCCTTGAACTTTATCAAGCCAGCCAGAAGGGATTAACAGAGGGACAGGAATGCGG
>JBEKBA010000045.1:0-20071 GCA_050015635.1 Verrucomicrobiota bacterium | reverse complement strand
CAAGCAGTCAAGCGAGCCATTCGCCGGGCAAAAATCCGCGTTCCACAGCGATCAGTGATGGGTTTTACCATGAAGAAAAATGGTTCGGATAAAAAACACCCGTTTTGCATCAGTCTGTTAGCCAATTTTAATCCATAGACGTCGTGATTTCGAGCTTACAGTCGCATTATTCCGCCTTCTGCTCATAATCTTCCAGCGACGGAATTTTCATCAACGCGCGTTTCGCATAGGCACGATGCACAGCGTTGCTGTTATGTCCTAAAGCCTCCTGCGCGAACCGTTCCGGGTAGCCGCATGATTTTGCCCGTTCTGCCCAAGCATAACGGTAGCTGTGCAGCGTCTTTTTTTGCGAGGAGTATGAGCGCAGTGAGCGCAGATGCCCTTAAACCATTTGCTTCCTGAAGTAAGCCCGGACTTTATTCATGCCGAGTGGCAGCAAAAATAAAAGGGCAAAGCTCACATCATCCGGTTCAGGAACGATCATCAACTGATCTTGAGACGCCGCGCCATTGGAGTCATCCTGATTGGGAACCCACAAATTCAAGGCAACGACGCCATAAGCACCATCGGAGGGATTATTGATGTTCGCGCCCAATGCTGCTACTGCAGCGTTGTAAAAAGCTGTCCCGTCGGCGCCATTACCTGTCAGGGGTTGTTCGTTCTGTAGATACCAAATCGCCTGTTGCAGATCGCCGGCCGTTGCTACGCGACCGCTGCCATAAGTATAGTCATAGGGTTCGTCAATCCCGTTTAATGTGCCGGCGGCGAACTGGCTATAAAGCCAGGCCGTACCCATCGTGATAGGTTCGCCAGACGGGAACAACCCGCCATCAAACATGATATCCTGGCTAATCGTAACATTATAAGTATCACCAGGAGTAAAATCCTCCATCGTTTCGATGCAAAACGTCTGAAAACTTGGATTCGCAGCCGTCGGATCCGCCGTCGCCGCGACGTAACCATTCAGAGTGGGATTAACGGAGAGCAAAGCTGCATCAGGCACGGCGTTGAATTCGCCACCGTCCCCATAACTGTAATTTGATGTATCCTGATAAAGAGTGACCTGCAATTGCGCCCGAACTGTGGGCACCGCCAAGACTCCAACCAGACCAGCCAACAGGCATAATCCTTTCATATTTTCCCTTCTGATTGAGGCTTATTTAAACGATTTAATGTGGGAAAGTCAATGAAAAGTTATTGACATTATTCCCCGCTCCCCCAGTCATCCCATAGAAAGAACTTTTAAAATCAGGGTTTTGCCTGGAACTTCGGAGCGCGGGAAAGCTTACAGGATGGTGGAGATGAGAAAAAATCATCAATGGCCAAACAGATGACGGATCACGTCCAACAAACCGTGCCGAACTCATCAGTGAACCCGTCATTGGCCGGAAAGTTGAATTTTCGCAATCCGGGTGTTTTTGAGAGTAAGTAAGAAGTCAGCCTGTGCAAACCGGCCTTCCGCAGGTAACTTCAAGCGACATGACGAGCATTGCTGAAATCTTTGTGGGGCTTTTGCTGACCGTTGCCGTTCTGGCCATGTTGGCGCGCAAACTTCATATTCCTTATCCAATCCTATTCGTCATCGGCGGATTGTTGCTCGGCTGGATTCCCGGACTTCCATCCGTCCGGCTCAATCCTGATCTGGTTTTTCTTTTCTTTCTGCCGCCGCTTTTGTTTCCGGCGGCACTGTTCACCTCGTGGCGTGATTTTTGCGCAAACCTCCGCCCGATTTCGCTGCTCGCCATCGGCCTCGTCCTGTTCACCACGGTGGCGGTCGCCTATCTGGCGCATTATTTTATGAACCTGCCACTCGCCGCCGGGTTCGTTTTGGGCGCAATCGTTTCTCCGCCCGACGCCATTGCCGCAACGGCGATTGCCGAGCGCCTGAAAGTCCCGCGCCGCATCGTCACGATTTTGGAAGGCGAAAGCCTGGTCAACGACGCGACCGCCCTCGTCGCCTATCGTTTCGCGGTGGCGGCTGTAATGACCGGCTCATTTTCGCTGGCGCACGCAAGCGGCCAATTTTTCGTTGTGGGCATCGGCGGAATTCTCACCGGCCTGGCGGTCGGCTGGCTGGCGCAACAATTTCACAAGCGCGTGGATGATGCGCCGATTGAAATTACCGTTTCGCTGCTAACCCCGTTTGCCGCTTATTTGTCAGCGGAGCGATTAGGCGTTTCCGGTGTGCTGGCAGTCGTGACCGCCGGTTTATATTTGGGCCGGCGAATGCCCGAACTACTCACTTTCAAGACCCGGCTGCAAGGCGGCCCGGTTTGGGAAATGGTCGAATTTCTGTTGAACGGTTTCGTCTTCATCCTGATCGGACTACAACTGCCCGAAGTGTTGCACGCCTTGTCCGGCGATAACATTCCCATTCATCAACTTGTCTGGTATGCATTGCTCATCAGCCTGGCGGTGATTCTCATCCGCATCCTGTGGGTTTTCCCGGCGGCGTATCTGCCGCGCCTGTTATTCAAGAGCATTCGTGACCGAGATCCTTATCCGTCGTGGCGGCATGTCATCATCATTGGATGGACGGGGATGCGCGGGGTGGTTTCACTCGCGGCGGCACTGGCGATACCGCTCACCATGAACAGAACGCCCGAAGGGCCGCCTTTTCCAGACCGCGATTTGATTCTGTTCCTGACCTTCATCGTGATTCTGGTGACACTCGTCGTGCAAGGCTTGAGCCTGCCGCTGCTCATCCGCCGTCTTGGCGTCAAGGACGACGGCTCGATAGAAAAAGAGGAACGCGAAGCCCGGCTCAAAGCCAACCAGATCGCGCTCGCCCGGCTCAATGAAACCGTCGAACAGGAACCCGCGAAGGCTGACGCGCTGCAACGCCTGCGCATTGAATACGAAGATCATATCCGTCAGGTAGAAGGCGTCGAACCGGATAACGCCGGCACGCCGCTACGCCTATTTTCCTCCGAATACGAACGCCTCTCGCACGAGGCGCTTCAGGTGGAGCGCCGAACGATTCTTCAACTCCGCAATGAGAACGTCATCAGCGATGAAGTCCTGCGCCGCATCCAGCGGGATATTGATCTGGCTGAAGCCAGGTTAAGGCACCACCAGTGAGTTACCCTAAGGCATTCGGCGTGGACGCGTGAAGTGTAGAAGGAAGAATGATGAATGAAGAAGGAAGAAGGCGGAATAATGAAGGTAGCGCGACGTGAATGAAAGAAAATGGGAAGGCATTCGGCGTGGACGCGTGAAATGTAGGAGGAAGAATGATGAATGAAGAGTAGATAAAAACGGGAAGGCGGCCAACTACCTCTTTCCGTCAGAATACCAAAGATTATTATACCGATATTCCAAATCACCCCACCTTTTATTCCGGTCAGTAAAATAAAATATGGGTGAGTAGAGGACTTTAAATGTTTCGTGCGAGATTATGTCCTTACGATAAAGGCGATACGCAAGTCCTTCAGATAAGACATAAATTAAAAGAACTACGCCAACGCCGATTACGCTTACGATAACAATTCTTATGAATTTCATAATAATGTGAAGAGATATTTTAGCATATCACTTTGCAAGTCCAAATGCTATAACCACGATTAGCGAGGCAATACGCCGCTCCAAACAGAACAAGTCGGAGTGGACGCGGAAAGCGTTGCTTTTCGCGGCACAGAATGATAAAGCCGTTGCATAATCAAGTGGATGCGAGGAGCTTCGGACTCCCAATCTGCGATTGTAAGGAACGCCAAGTTTGCCAATTAACTTACGCACCCAATAATTGAAAATTGCACGCATTTTGAAAATGTCAAATCAACGCGACTTTAAAAAATAAAGAATAAGAAATGTAAAAATTCCGCCGATGAAAATTCCAGCAAGTGTACAGCTCCATATAACTAGATTAAAATGAAATCTGCTGATGCGAATGAATTCAGGAGCGTGATTATAGACACAATTGGCATTGGCGTTTCCAGCATTTTTGCCGTCGTTTTCTTTAGTTCGGAACTTAAATATCATTTTATCTACGGTCTTTGGTGTTCGTTTATGGGCTTGGCGGCTGCTTTTCATATTCCTTCCCACCATTTTGCATATAAAAATTCTGAAAATCGTAATTGGGTTTGGGTTTTTTATTCGGTTTTGCTTTTTGAAATCGCCCTATGTTTTGCAATGTGGTCATATAATGTTTATTCAAATTCTCAACAATTACCTCCAAAAGCCGCCGAGATGAATCCTGTTGGGATTGTAAAACCCATTGATACCAACGAACTCCGCGAAATCGTCGCTGATGCGGTTAAAAGCGTGAACACCAATGTTTCTACATCGAATTCTGATTATATTGAAGGCACTGACTTTACCCATAAACAGCTCTGGAATACGTTTCCTTTCGGATATGCAATCATCCATTTTGGACAGAACAGAATTGAAAATTATGAGATTGTTACAAACGGATTGATGGACTGGAAAATTGATTTGAATCACGTAATCATTAAACCAAATTATTTTGAAGGCAAAGTCGAATGGACAATCCCACATGTTTCCGCCACTTCTATCAGTGGTCTCGATTTTAATGCTGGTGAAATGGAAGCAATTTCTGATTTTAAGACAGGTAGTCTCGCTGCACCGGGAGTTTTGGTTGCAAAAAATAAGCCTGTTTTGTGTATTGGGACACTCAACGATAACCAGAGGTCTCCGGTTTTTGTTATTGGTTATAGAATTATTACCAAAGAACAAATTAACCAACACACTCAATAATTTTCTATACCTGCATGACTGAATTTCATGCCAAAACCTTTGAAGTAAATGGGAAGTGCCCATAAATTTCAAATTAAGACACCGCCAAAATTCCATGGCGTTTTACAGGACGTGAAGCAATAATCACCTGGTTCATTCAGGGGCAGGAACACGACCCAATGCCAACGTCACGGGCGATTTAATTTTCTTCAAACAATTTCCACCGGACATTTCGGCAGCGCGTCGAGAAAGGCCTGGCCGTATTGCTTGGTTAAAATCCGGTTGTCCAAAACGACGATGATGCCGGTGTCGGTTTTGTTCCGGATCAAGCGACCGACGCCCTGACGGAATTTGAGAATCGCCTCGGGCAGGGAGAATTCGCCGAAGGAATTTCCGCCGCTGGCTTCAATGGCCTCGAGGCGCGCCTCGATGAGCGGATGGTCGGGCACGGCGAACGGCAGGCGCGTGATGATGACGTTGCTCAACGCCTCGCCCGGCACGTCCACGCCCTGCCAGAAACTGTCCGTGCCGAAGAGCACCGAGTCCACATCATCCTTGAACTTCTCGAGCATGGTCGAGCGCGGCGTGCCCGTGCCCTGCACAAAACACGCGAGGCCGAGCCGGTCGAAAAGCGGTTGCATCCGTTCCGCGACTTCCTGCATGAGCTTGAAATTGGTGAACAGCACAAAGGCCTTGCCGTGCGTCAGTTTGACAAAATGTTCAATCCAATAAACCAGCGCGTCGCGATAACCGGGGTCGCGCGGATCGGGCATTTTTCCGGCGACGAACAATTTCATCTGCCGTTCGTAATCGAACGGGGTGCCCACCTGCAACATCGTGGCGGATTCGGCACCGACGCGCCGGGAAAAATAATCCAGACCGGATTGCGATTTGGAATGGGTGGCGAGCGTGGCACTGGTCATGATAATGGAAGTGTCGGTTTCAAAAAGCCTGCGCCGCAGAAAATCCGCAACGTCAACCGGCGCGGCGTTGAGCGAAAGATTTTTGTGCGCCTTGCCGCCGCGTTCGACCCAGTAAACGTGGCCGTCCGCGCCCTGTTCGAGAAATAATTTCACCTCGTCACGCAATTCGGCGAGGCGGCGATTGCACTCGACCAATTCCTGGCCGATATCCTTGTCCTCGCTGGTTTTAATCAAATCGCTGACGGCTTCGCGCAACCGTTGAATCGGCAAAGTGACGGTGTCCCGGACCAGTCCGGCGCGACGAATGCGCAATTCAGTCCAGGCGCGGCGGCGTTCGGAATTTTCGCCGCCACCGAATTTGCCGGTTCCGGCGGTTTGTTGAATTTCCCCGCAAGCGGTTTCAATACTTTCAAAAAATTTGTCGGTTTCGCTGATGATGTCGGCGGCGAATTTGACCGCGCCGCCTTTGCGCAAGGTGGCCAGCAAGCCCTTTTCCGTGCGCGGATTCCAAAGGCGATTCAGGGCGTAACGCATCTGCCCGTTGGAAACGCTCAAGCCGATGTGCCGGGACGCGACGCTTTGGACGGTGTGCGCCTCGTCGAAAATCACGAAATCATTTTTAAACAGGATGCCGCCTTCGATTTCCTCCCCGATGCCGCCGAGCAAGGTAAAGAAGAGCGTGTGATTCAAAATCAAAACGTCGGACGAAAGGATTTTGTTCCGCGCGCGCTGGAAAAAGCAGACGCCATGGTCCCTGGCAAAATCGGACGGATGACCGCAAATTTTCGGTGAACACAAACCGCGTTCGGAGCAAACCTGCGACCAGACTTTCAGGTCCGGCTCGATATCGAAGTCCGACAAACTGCCGTCCGCGGTGGTCTGCGACCATTGGTAAATGCGCTGCAATTCCGCGGCTTCGGACGAAGTGAATAAATTTCCGCTTTGTTGCATCGCCTTTTGCAAGCGGCGAGTGCAGAGATAATTGGCGCGGCCTTTGAGCATGGAAAAACTGAATTTGACCGGCTCGGGCAACGCGCCCAAGACCCCGGCGAGCATCGGCAAATCCTTTTCGGTGAGCTGCTCCTGCAAATTGATGGTGTGCGTTGAAACAACCGCTTTTTTCCTTTGCGCGACGGCGAACAAAATGGCCGGAATCAAATAGGCGAGCGACTTGCCCACGCCGGTGCCGGCTTCGACGGCGAGGTGTTCGCGGTTTTGCAACGCGCGCGCCACGGCCACGGCCATCTGTTGCTGCTGCGGACGGAACTCAAAATTTTTGGCCTTCGACAAAATCCCCGCCGGCGAAAAGAGTTCTTCGATCCGGGAAACCAAATCGGCGCCGACCGGCTGGATTTCGGCGACGGAAATCATGGCAACGGCACGCCGTCCAACTCGACATGCAAGGTCGAAGCGCCGCCGGGCGGCAGCGTCATTTTATTACCGCGGACATTGCCGGATTCCACGCAGACCATGTTTTGGTATTCGGCGGGATCGAAGTCGTGCATCTCCCGGGCTTTGGTCATCCACGGATTCCAGACGACGGTCGAGGTCGAACCGCTTTTCCGCACGCGAATGATCCGGCGCAATTTCGCGTCGTGAATTTCCACCGCGCCGGGCGCGTCGGGAAATACCCGATCCGTTTCGGAGACTATTTTGAGGGCGTCGCCGGATTCCAGCTTGCGCGCGAAGCTTTCCGTCTTGTCCAGAAAATACATGCCTTTTAATCCGCAAATTTTCACACCGCCGATGTCGCCGACGTAAAAATACGAATGCAGACAATTTTCCAGGCTCATCGCCCCCGGCGAATCATTGGTGGCGATCAACTCCATGGTCAGCTTGTCGGAAACGGTCACGATAAATTCCGTGCGGAGAAATTTCCAGGCAATCCGTCCGGGAATTTCCGGCAGGCGAAAATGCAACGTCACCGCGCCATCCGCCGCGACGGAAGTTTTTGTGAGTTCCCATTCCGTGAGGCGGGCGAAACCGTGCGCCACGTCGCCTTCGCGCGAACCGAACCACGGAAAACAGACCGGCACGCCGCCGCGAATTGATTCGCCGGGCGTGAAATGGCTTTGCGCGCTCATAAACAGCAACGGCGGCTCGCCGTTTTTATGGAAGCCAGTGACGTGCGCGCCGTGCAGATAAACTTCCGCCGCGCTGACATTCGTGGTGACGACGACTTTGGGCAGGCCGCCATTGCCGGCGGCGACTTTGACGCGACCGGGAATTTCGTGCCGCTGCCATGGTCCGGAAATTGAAGTTTCTACCATAATTTCTTAAGGCTTCCAGCATACACAGCGAAGCAATGCAGTCAACGAAGCAGCGTGACGCTGCACCCAATCATAAAAATATCCAAGGTTGGACACGGATGCCCCTTGCGGGGCGGGAATAGGGAATGGAAAAAGAAAGATAGACGCGAATTACGCGAATTAACGCGAAAAGTGATTTAACCGCCAAGACGCCAAGGCACCTGGCGGTGCGGCCAATGGTGCCTGACGGCGCGGGGATGGGGATGGGGTCCAGGAAATCGGGAACAAAAAAACGTGAGCGCAGCGTCCCTACCAAAGGAAAAGACACTGCGGCCGTAAGGGTTCTTCATGGGACAACCACAAAGATTTCGCCCCGCCGGGGCTCAACAAAGCTCGAAATTGGGTAGTGGTACGTTTTGAAATTACTCATCTTCATTCTTAAACATACATTCTGCAAGCTTGTGGCTCATGGCGATTACAAGGACGCCAGACACCGCCATAAGGCCGTAGCTAATCGAAGAAGAAAAAACCTGCATGAGCGAAACGCTGTTATTCAGACCTACGGTTGACAGTCCGAAAATCATTGCACCAATAAAATTCGGAATAGCGAAGAGACAAATTAAAAAACCTGCAAACTTGATTAAGAAATTCGCCAGTTGTTTTGATTTCATGTTTCAAAACCTGACCCCGCCACGCCCGAAAATCAAGGCAACTGTCCAATGATTTCTTCCAAGCTCCAAACGTGGTTTAAAATGAACGGCGAAGCAATGCGGCGGCACCACGGCAGCACTACGGCAGCGGTACGGCGGCGCTGCGGCAGCGTCGCTGCATTAGGGGACTACCGTCAACAAGTTTGATTTGACTTTCCGAAAATGCCCATCAGTCTGGAGAAGTCAAAGGCGCTCCAAATCGAAAATCCATTCACGCATCATGAACGGAACAAATCCTTCGCCATTTGAAAATGTAGCGCAGCCCAAAACTTCCGTTCTGGCCATTTGGAGTCTGGTGCTGGGCATTTTGAGCCTCACTTGTTTTACAATTTTCGCCGCCATTCCCGGCGTGATTTGCGGACACAAAGCACTTTCAAAAATCAAGCATTCGAGCGGCGCATTTACCGGTCAAGGATTGGCCATCGCGGGTCTGGTAACGGGCTACCTTGGAATTGCGTGGGCCATACTTGTGATTCCACTGATGATGGCCATTGCGATTCCCAATTTCGTCAAAGCGCGCGAAATTGCACAAACCAACGCGTGCATCAACAATCTCCGGCAAATCGCCGCGGCCAAAGAAGAATGGGCGTTGGAAAATAATAAAACCACCAATGACATACCCACCGCGCAAGATTTGGACAAGTATATCAAGGGTGGATTTGCATCGCTTCATTGCCCGGCAGGCGGCACCTACACGCTTCGTCCGGTGGGCCAACCTCCGACCTGTTCGGTTCCCGGACACAAACTACCGCAGTAGTTCAACCGGCGAACAAATCCATCTGGGGCGGGACGGGAAGATTTTGAAGTTTGCCGCGCTGTCGCATTTGGGGACGGACGCTGCCTTCCGGCGTGAGTTCGGATTCCTCCAGGTTGGACAAAATTTCCTTCGCCCGTTCCAAAACACTCTTCGGCACGCCCGCCAATCGCGCGACCTGGATGCCGTAACTTTTGTCCGTGCCGCCTTCGACAATTTTGCGGAGAAAAACAATCTGGTCGCGCCATTCGCGGACGGCGACGTTGAAATTTTTCAACCGGGGCAACCGCGCCGCGAGTTCCGTCAATTCGTGATAATGCGTGGCAAACAAGGTTTTTGCGCCGACCTGATTATGCAGATGCTCGACGATTGACCAGGCCAGACTCAAGCCGTCGAACGTGCTGGTGCCGCGGCCGATTTCGTCCAGCACAATCAGGCTGCGGGGCGTGGCGTTGTTCAAAATATCCGCCGTCTCGGTCATCTCGACCATGAAGGTGGATTGCCCGCGCGCCAGATCGTCGCTCGCGCCGATGCGGGTGAAAATGCGATCCACCAGATCAATCCGCGCTTCCGTGGCCGGAACAAAACCGCCCGTGTGCGCGAGCAGGGCGAGCAGGGCGACCTGGCGGATGTAAGTGGATTTGCCCGCCATGTTCGGCCCGGTGATGAGGGCGATTTGAATTTCGTGGTCGAACCCGGTGTCGTTGGGCACGAAGCGTTCCTCGAGGAGTTGTTGTTCCAAAACCGGATGACGGCCATCACGAATTTGCAAGACTCCTTCGTCGCCAACCCGCGGACGGACATAATTATGCAACCGCGCCGTTTCGGCGAAAGAACCGAGAACATCCAGTTGCGCGAGCGCTGCGGCGGTTTGCTGGATTTCCTTCAATTTTCCCAAAGCCGATTCGCGCACGCGCTGGAAAATTTCGTATTCCAGTTTGACGCTGCGTTCCTCCGCGCCGAGAATTTTGCCCTCCATCTCCTTCAATTCCGGCGTGATGAACCGCTCGCCGTTGGCGATGGTCTGCTTGCGGATGTAATGCGGCGGAACCTTGTCGAGATTCGCCTTCGTGATTTCGATGTAATAGCCGAAAACGGAATTGAACCGCACTTTGAGCGAGGAAATTCCGGTACACTCGATTTGGTCCGCCTGCAATCTGGCGATCCAATCCCTGCCGCCGCGCCGGGCGTCGCGGAGTTCATCGAGCGCCGAATCGAAACCGTCGCGGATCATGCCGCCTTCCTTAACCGGCAACGGCGGTTCATCCACGATGGCGCGCGAAATCAAATCCACAAGTTCGGGCGACCCGGAAATCCGGGATTCAAGTTCCAAGAGCAGGGCGGGCGTCCCGCCGGTATTATTGTTTTCTTCAAACTTTGGCAGCGAAGATGGAGACAGGCGGGGCGTCTGTGCCAGGTTTTGAAGAGTTTGTTTCAACGCCGGAATTTGTTCGAGCGCGAGACGCAACGCGGCCAAGTCACGCGCGTTGCCGCTGCCGGAACTCAAACGGCCAATGGTGCGTTCCAAATCGCGCACGTTCACCAGTTGTTGGCGGAACGCATCGAGGCCCAAGGGATTTTCGATACACGTCTGCACCGCGTCCTGGCGTTTGACAATCGGTTCAACGGCGGCGAGCGGCTGGGAAAGCCATTGGCGCAGCCGCCGCGCGCCCATGGGCGTGACGGTGCGGTTCAGCGCACCGTAAAGCGAGGCGGTGCGCGGGGCGTCGTGGCGGAGCGGTTCGAGAATTTCCAGATGCCGCAAGGTCGTGTAATCGAGCGTCAGAAAATCGCCGCGGTGGTAAAACGAAATGCGGGTGAGATGCTTCACGTCGCGGCGCAGATTTTGCGTGAGGTAATGCAGTGCGCCGCCCGCCGCGCCGATGGCGGCGGGGCGATCCTTTAGACCGAAACCGTCGAGCGAGGCGACCTTGAAATGGTCGCGCACGGTGAACACGGCGGTTTCCGGCGCAAACGTCCAGTCGTCGTAGCCGCTCAAAATCTGGAACGCGCCGCGGAGCAAATCGCGCAGCGAAATCGCTTCAGCGGGGAAAATAATTTCCGCCGGGCGCAGGCGTTCGAGTTCGGCGAGGAGGGCGGCATCATTTTCCAATTCCGTGGTCAGGAAATCGCCGGTGGTCAAATCCACCAGCGCGAGGCCGAAGATTTTTCCCGAGGGATAAACCGACGCCAAAAAATTATTCCGTTCCGCGACGAGCAATCGTTCATCAAAATGGGTGCCGGGTGAAAGGATTTGGGTGACTTCGCGTTTGACCAGCTTGCCGGGCCGGGCGTCTTCGAGTTGTTCGCAGATGGCGACCTTGCGACCGCTTTTGAGGATGCGGGCGATATAAGAATTGGCGGCATGAAACGGCAGGCCGCACATCGGCACGCCGTTGCGCGCGGTGAGCGAAAGGTTGAGGAGTTGCGCACCGGCACTGGCATCCTCGAAAAACATCTCATAAAAATCGCCGAGCCGGAACAGCAGCAGGGCGTCGCCGGGCAGTTCGCCTTTGATGCGGCGATACTGCGCCATCATCGGCGTGAGTTGGGCTTCGGCGGACATGCGGCGCCCAAGTTAGGCGGAAAATTTCAGGAGGTCGAAATGAAATTACTGATAAAGAAACGCGCGGGTCAGCGCACGTCGGGTTCGACCTGCAGTTGGCCCGCGCGTTCAAGGCGCAAAAGTTCCGCGCTGTAACCGATGCGAAAATTGGGATACTTAAACTGATAGCCGAGTTCCATTTTGAGTTTCCGATTGGAAACGCGCTTGTTGGTCACGCCGCGTTTCCGGCTCGCGTCTGAATTTTCCGGCACGGACGGCGGCGGATATTTGCCCAGCGTTCCGGCAAGCCATTCAAAGAAATTTTTCTGGCTGACCGGCTCGTCATCCACCGCGTTGTAAATTTCCCCGGCGCGGCCATTTTTCAACGCGGCGATGATGCAGCCGATGACATCGTCGCGATGGATCATATTCAGAAAGCGCGAGCCGTCGCCTTCAATCCCGGCCTCGTTCCTGAGAAATTGTTTGAACCGATGTCCCCGTTCCGGCCCGTAAATTCCGGCGATGCGCAAAACCACGGCGGGAAATTTTTTCCGCGCAGCGGCTTCGAGCAAAACTTTTTCCGTCTCGACGAGAATTTTAGATGTTTCCGCAAGCGGTTCGGTCACGCTGGATTCCCTGACCTGCGAGCCGTCGTTTTGGGCGTAAACGCCCGTGCTGCCAGCGCAAACAAATTTTTTGGGGGGATTTGGCGCCAGCCAGTCAATCAAATTTTTTGTGCCTGCCAAATAAATCTGCCGGTAATTTTCCACGTCACCGCCGGCAGCGACGCAATTGGCAACCCAATCGAATTCGCGCGGCAATTCCGCCAGGGTTTCCGCCCTGGTGATGTCGCCGAGGAGCGGATGGATGCCGGCGGCTTTCAATTCGACTTGCGCCGCGGGATTTCGCCGCAGGCCGAAAACTTCATGGCCGAGGCTGATGAGTTTCGCGCCGAGAGGCAAACCGACGTAGCCGCAACCGACAATTAAAACGCGCATAGAAATTGAAGCCACAGAATCACAGAGAACACAGAACGGGGCAAAAAAATCCTGATAGTCCCCTGATTTGAAATCCCCGCCGGGCGTTTTGGCAGTCATTGTTTCTGTGGCAGGAACGCGAATGCAACGGCGGCAAGAATGCAAACGAACGCCGCAAGGTAATTCCACCGGATTTTTTCGCCGAGATAAAGAACGGCGAAAACGACGAACACCGACAGCGTAATGACTTCCTGAATGATTTTCAGTTGCGACGCGGAATAAACCGAGTTGCCCCAGCGGTTGGCCGGCACTTGAAAACAGTATTCAAAAAACGCAATGCCCCAGCTCACGAGGATGACGAGCAGCAGCGGCTTGCTTTTGAATTTCAAATGGCCATACCACGCGAACGTCATGAAAACGTTCGAGCAGGTCAGCAATACGATGGGCAGCCAACGGGATTGGGTCAGGTCATTCATAAGTTTTTGAAAGTGATTGTGATTTAACAATATCCCCGGTTCCCTGGGGTTCAGGCTTTCAGTCCATCACGGCGGCGAAACGCAGGCCGCGGGTGCTGACGCGAAGTTCCTTGAAGCCGAATTCTTCCATGACGGTTTCGCAAATCAAAACGCCGGTGAGAATCACATCCGCGCGCATTTTCGGCAGTCCGGGGATTTCCTTGCGCCCGGCCAGCGGCAGGCTCCACAAATTTTTCCGGTGCGTTTTGATCTGTTCCAAACTCAAGCACACCGCATCGATGCGCTCGCGGTCAAAGCGGTCCAGTTTTTTTTCCATGCGCGCGAGAATGCCCGTCGTGCCGCCCGTGCCGACCAGGCGGATTTGGCCGGATTCATTATTCAAGGCGGGTTCCAGCGACGGGCGGACTTCGGCGTGGAGAAAATTTTTCAGCCAGTCACGGCACCGGGTGAATTCGCCGCGCGTGGGCGGGTCGCCGTGGGGAAATTTTTCCATCAGCCGCACCGTGCCGAGCGGAAAGCTGTGGGCAAAACTTTTCTTCGTGCCGTGTCCCAGGATAAATTCCGTGCTGCCGCCGCCGACATCGAGCAAGAGCAGCGGCGCACCCGCCAGTTCCGCATCGGTCGTCACGCCCTGGAACACCCATTCGGCCTCGCGCGCGCCGGTGATGATTTCGGTTTTCAAGCCGCAGGCGCGTTCGATGGAAGTCGTCAGGTCGGTCGGGTTCATCGCGTCGCGCGCGGCACTGGTGGCGATGACGCGGATGGAATCGGCGTTTTTTTCGCGCGCAATTTCGGAGAATTCCCAGACAGCTTCGGCGGTGCGGGCGAGGGGTTCGGGCTGAAGCCGGCGCGTTTCATAAAAGCCCTTGCCGAGGCGCGTCTGGCGACTTTCTTCATGGACGGGCAGCACGTCGCGTCCGTGCACATCGGCGACCAACAGTTTGATCGAGTTGGTGCCGACATCAATGACCGCACGCCGGACGGTTATCATGCGGGGCACAAGTTACGAGGCGCAAACGCCGGAACCCAAGTTAAAAATTGTTACATTTTTGGCAGTGGGTCAGTTGGTCATGTTCTACCAGATTGTTGATGATCTTCCTGTTTCAACTTTTTCCACTTTGATTTCGTTTTGGAAGATTGGACGTTTTTCCGGGCGTTGCCCAACATCCCCGCTTTGCGAAGTAGAACATCGCGGTCTTCAACAATTTTTATAATTTGCTCGATTTTTCGCCGGTCTTTTTTGGTCATACCCTTTTCCCAAGAGGGTTGGTTCAATTCCAAAAAGTTAAAAATCCTACGGTTAAATTTTATGCGGAGCGTGTTGCTTCATCAAGCATTTCCTCAATTGTCCACTGGCGGTCTGACCGGTCAGTTGGTGATTTTGGAATGAGTTGTGCTTCCATTGGTTCGCGATGAAAAACAGGCTTAAACGATTCTTTGTTGCGGAGTCAAAACGACCCGGTAACGGCAACAGGGAACGCAGTGATTTGGCTAAAATTGTTGCCGCGCTGAACAAAACCCTATCGCCCTACGTGAACGGGAAGAAGGCTGGCGGCAAAGCTGTAATCCGATGCGAAAATAAGACAGTATGGATAAATACACACTGTCTGGTGACCGGCGAGTCCTCTATTCCGTCGTAGTCGGGATAATTTCGCAGGCATAAACGAAATCCGCATTTTCGTCACCGCTTGCGCCTTCACCCTTACATCCCGGTTCAAACAACTCCGATTCGGCGTCACGAGCCACATCGTCGCTATTTGCGCTGCGGTCCTTGCGGACGGGCAATGCGCCTGACGGCGCCGGGGATGGGGTCTGGGGTCCAGGAAATGGGGAACAAAAAGAGCGGGAGTGCGGTGCGCTGTCCCCACCAATTTGATTAAAAGGGAATAAATGGGACGCGATGGAAGTCCTTGCGGAACGGAACCACCACTACCATTGAAAATGACCCACCACCCCATTTTGCGCGGCATTGCTTTCGGCACGTGACGGGTTAATTTTTACGCGTGAACGTTTATTTTCTGCGCCACGGCATCGCGATGGAACGCGGCACACCGGGATTTGAAAACGATTCCCTGCGCCCGCTCACGCCCAAGGGCAAAAGGCAATTGCGGAATTGCGCCGCGGCGATGAAAAAAATGGGTTTGCGCCCCGGCTTGATTCTGTCGAGTCCGCTTTTGCGCGCGAAACAGACGGCAGAAATCATCGCCGAACTTTTGAAATTGAAAAAGCGCCTGAAGTTTTCAGACGAACTCAAGCCGGACGGCGGCGTGAAAAATCTGTTCCAGCAGTTGAACGAATTGAAGCCCGCGCCTGAAAATATCCTGCTGGTCGGGCACGAACCCCACCTAAGCCGGCTGATTTCACTGCTTGTTTCCGGCGGCGAAAACACGGCGATTGATTTCAAAAAAGGCGGCCTGTGCAAACTGGAGGTTGAAAAATTGCGCTCCGGCTCCCGCGCAAATCTCCGGTGGCTGCTGACCCCGAGGCAGATGAAATTGATGCGTTGAAAATTTCAGCCGATGCGGAAGGAAATTCTCTGCACCAAATTTTTCCCGAAACTATGCTGCAAGCGGTCGAGAATTTCCTTGCGGCGATAGCGCACGATTTCCGAAAGCCACGCGCTGTTGTCCACGTTCACGAACAGCGTGCCATTGCGCAAATTGGCCGGCTGCGCGTGCGCGGTGAGGTTCGGGTCGAGCAGCGAATTCCAGACCTTGACGACCTCGGCTTCGCCCTGCCGCGCCTCAATCCGCAAATCCGTCATCACTTTGGGCAGCACGTCTCCCGCGCGGCGCGCGCGAACGGCGCGGGCAGTTTCGAGCGGCGACAAATCCACGCCGCGCCACTGCGCGAGCACGCGGCGGCGGGCGGAATTTTTTCTGGGCGGCGGCACAACAAAACAAGACCAACATAAAGACACCAAGGAAAGAATTTAATTCTGCTTTGCGGCCCCGGTTCCCCGCGTCCCGGCGGTAAAACCCTGCCTCACTGCCCTTGCACCCGGAAGAATCCGGTGGCGTTGATCATGGGCAGGGACACACTCTGCGCATTGGTCGTCATTACGTCGTTCCATGAACCCGGCGGCAGAGTGTCCGATTCCTGTACCACGAAGGGCGGCGTGCCGCCCGTCCAACTCAAATTCACATTGGTCCCGACGAGTGCGATGGACAAATTGACAGAACCCGTCGCGGTGAACACCGCCGCGGCGTAGGCGACGGCATGCACGCCATCGGCGGCGCTCAATTCCAGCGTGTAAACACCCGGCGCACTGAACGTGGCCGTCGTGTTCGTCAATGCCGCATTGCCAAACGCCACCGTGCCCGGCCCCGAATACAGCACCCATTGAATCACCGGCGGTGTGTTCGAGTAACTCACCGCGCCCTGCAAAGTCACCGGCACGCCAACCGGCACCGTCTGATCCGGCCCGGCATTCGCCACCGGTGCGCCCGGCGATCGCGGCCCCTCATTCGCGCCCGGCGTCTGGATGACCTCAAAATTCGTGGCGCTGATACCCGTCAAATCATTGAAACAATTTGCCGGCCAGCGATTATCCGGCGTCACGGAAATTGAAAAGAAATTGCCGTTGTCCGACACCATCGCGCCGTATTTCTTCAACCCCAGCAGCACCGCCTGTTCCTCCTTCGTCCAGCCGGGCGGGATGACGAAACCCGCCTTGAGTCGCAACCGCTGGCCCATGGACGGCAGGTTTATGTTCGTGTTGGACGACGGCGCGGCATAATGCGTGGCCGGATAGATGTAATTGTTATAGAGAGTTTGTGCGACAACCAGCCGGCACGCATGTTCCACCATGCCACGCTCAGCTTCGTCATATCGCACCAGCGCCGGAAACATCGGGAAACCCGCCGCGTCTCCGGAAGTCCAGCCTGCCGGTCGCAGCCCGTTTGTATTCAAATTAAACATCGCGCCATTGGACGCCTGCCAATTTGTGCCCACCAACGTCGTCTCCCACGTTTCCCAGATGAACCCCGCGCCCGGTTCCACCATGATCGCGTGCCGGTCGCTGCCGTCATTGTTCGTCTGCCATTGGTAGAGCGTCTGGCTGCCGGTCCCCACCGGCCAGGTCTCAACCGGCAGGTTCGTGGGAATCGGATACAACCCGTCAGGCGACGTGCCGCCGTTCAGGTCCGATTGGTCCGGGTAATTGAAGAAATCAATCGGCACCAGCGGTTGGTTGTCCGGCACCAGCACGAAATTCATCTCGAACTCGGGAGTCAACACCGCCCGGCTCACGCCGAGGTTCGTTATGATTTGCGCAATCATCGCGTCCGAATTCGTCAGCACCGGTCGTTGGGAAATGTCCTCGTTCCAGGGATTTGTCACCGGGAAAATCTGCATGGCCGATACCACCGCGTCCGCGTTCGACGTGTTGAACAAAATGGGACTGGTCACCACCGGCAACGGACCGAGGATGCGTCCCTCCTGATTGATGCGTTGGGCAATGGCGCGTGGGGAAAAACCGGGCAAAACAAGGAGATACAGTGCTCCCCATACAACAAGATACTTCATAAAGCGTCAGCGAAATGCTTCCCGCCAGTCGGCTTGCAGCAAAAAGCAAGCCAGCATTACCAAACCGTGAATATGCGAAATACATGAATTTAAGATGGCCGCCGTATGGCAGATTCAATTCATCATAGGACGGACGGCCTCAATTATTCGGGTTAGATTGCTGATTTTGGGCTGAATTCTGTCCCTGCAACCGTGCCAGTCTGCGGGCCTCATTTTGCGCAATTTTTTGCTGATCTTGATCTAATTGGATTTGAGCTTGCGTTTCCGGCGCACCTGACCCGGGTGCGGGCAAATCAAGTTCCGGCAGTGAAAGGAAATAGGCGGCCTGAAGCATGGCCATTTGCTCCTGCGTATCCGCCGTGCTGGAAGCAACTGTCTTGAGCGTGGAAATGGCATTGGTGCTTCCAAATTGTTTAGCGGCCTCAACGGCGGCCATCCGGATTTCTTTTTCGGGGCTCGTCAGGTCGTCAAGGATGTTGGAAAGAGATTGCGGATCATCATTCATTGACCATGCGTAAAGTTGATCCTTTTCCGCCTGAATGGCCGCCTCGCGTTCTTCAGGCTGCACGGTTTTGACAACAACTGGCGCCGGGGCAGAGGCCAATGCGGGCGCCGGAGCAACCGCCGCCACGGTATTTGAAACCACAGGGAAAGTTGTCATTTCAGGATTTGAAACCACGGGTATCGGCGCGTGCCCGGAATGTTTCAAAAACACAAGACCCACAAAAATGAGCGAAGCCGGCAGCAGCACCAGAACGACAAATTTCGGTCTCATACTTTATTGATGGCTCAAAACAAAAGCTGGTTCGAAACGAAAAAACCGCATCGAACCAGCCCTGTTCAATATCAAAACAACTTAATATAAATAAGTATTATAATTGGGGCCGTGACCGCTTTCCTTTATGCTTCCGCTGAAAGATGCATTTACCTCCCCAACCGGGCTAAATAAATTGCCGCCTCCGCCACTCACATCGAATGACTCGCTTTCAGACCATCCTGTATAATCACCATCTATGTTCCAATCTTGCTTGTAATATGCTTCGTTCAAGCCATAACCACTGATATCCGTGTATAGGGAAGGAACGCTGGTGTCGTCATAGTAAATTTCGAAATATCCGGTATCCCCTTCGGTGTATGAATAGCCACCCGGATCTTTGTCCACATAAGTTTCGGTATATGCACCGGAACTATTTGTAAACCAGTTCAAATGAAAATAAGCAGTGACAGTGCCGCTGCTGATGCCAGTCCCGGCATAAAAAAGTATATTGGTGCCCGTTTTGTCCGCGACACAGACTTGAACTGTTTCCCAATCAAATATCAATTTAGCGCCAGCCGGCCAGCTTGTGCCATTCCAATTAGCGAACGCAATCAGCAACACTTTGTCATCAATCGTCGCTTTCCCAACCGTATAGGTATAAGTTTCGGTGTGCGAATTTAAGGTATATGGCTTGTTGGTTGCCACAACAAGCGAGACGGTCATAGTGCTGTAATTTGTCGTTGTGCCAACAATTACCGCCCTGGCGCTGGAAGCAAACACAGAAAGCGCGGCGATAATGGCCAAAGCAGACATTAAAGTTCTTATTGTCTTCATAGTTGTTTTTATTTTACGACTGTTGTTTTTTTATATTTTTGCAGCCTTTGTTCAGCGTCCAAAACTGAATTTCTTTAAAATTCAAATTAAAGGCGGTTTTGTCAATAGTTATTTTCCCGGCAACCTTGAGCAAAAGCGTGAGCAGCAATCCCCTTGGTTTTATACTTGCGTCAGGCGTCCCGCATCGCGCAGCCTTCAATACTTGCATCAATATGAACAGAAAAGAAATTGCGAATAAAATCAGATTAGAAGCCGATGAGCTCGCAGCCCTCATCAAAAAACTCCAATTCCGCTGCGAGCATTTGAAGTGGCTGGCGAACGCATTGGATTCCGACGGAGCGCAGCTTGATGACAAAGGCGAAAGACCCTTTCCTAAAAATAAATTCTGGAAATTAATTGATAAGGTCTATGCGGATAAGGCGTAGATGCGACCGGTTAACAGACAAGGACTGACTTCATTATTTAATCCGGCTTTGCTGCTTTGGGTCCAGGCGGTGAAATTGGCTAGCAGACTGATGCAAAACGGGTGTTTTTTATCCGAACCATTTTTCTTCATGGTAAAACCCATCACTGATCGCTGTGGAACGCGGATTTTTGCCCGGCGAATGGCTCGCTTGACTGCTTGAA
>JBEKBA010000044.1:0-30068 GCA_050015635.1 Verrucomicrobiota bacterium | reverse complement strand
GCAATTGCCCATCTCACAACTACTTACCAAAGACGAAGGCTCATCTAAAAGCAATGAATCACAAAATAGTCCGTGCTTATTGGGTTTTTAATCGGACACCAGTGCGGTGGAACGCATCCCTATCATGAAAATGATTAGACGCGAATTGCGCGAAGCAGCGTGACGCTGCACCCGATTATAAAGAATAACTACGAATTGGGGGCAGCCATTAATTGACGAAAACATTGATAACGTCCGATAATTCCTCGTCGGTAAACAAAGATTTCCATTTGCCTTTTCTGTCAAAAATCGCCATGCATCTGAAATTGTAACATTGAACCCAATACGGCACGCCTATTTCCGGCAGTTGTCCTGACGGAAGGTAATCACTTAAAACCTGGCCTTTTTCATTCATTATCTTAATATTTTAGCTTTTTAAATGCGAATAACAATGGGGTGAACTCCCCATAGAAGGCACCTGGCGGTGCGGCCACCATATAGGTCATTTCTCTTGTCCAGAATAATTCTGCCCCGGATACAGAGAAGAATTATTAACTCATTATAGAGTATTTAATAATTGGATTTATTACTTAATTAACCGGCGTTGGTTTTAGTGACCGGTTATGGTCGGGTTAGACCCCATGGCCTATGACCAACCGATGCCGTAAGTTCGTATGACAGAGCATACGGTCAAACAACTATGACAGGGATTATCGCATTTGGATTGAAAAGGAAAGTGATCGGCTGGGTTTTGGTGTCACTTGCGGCATTTGGAAGTGTTGCCAATGTTCAAAACAGCCCCGGCGCGAATGTTGCACAGAGCATTACAAACCCCCTGCCAAAGCCATTTATTTTAGAAAGCGATCTCCTTTCAATCAATGTTCCGGATGGAGGGATATATAGAACAACATTTTCCTTTAGAATCAAGAATTATTACAGAGATCATACTGAGATGAATATGAAATATCCCAATTTAACATCAAGTCCTGAGTTTATCCGAGGCAGGTCAGGTTCAAATACCCGGGATGGCGAAACTTTTAATTTTATTGATTTTAAGGTCGTCTTTACAACAACGCAACCCGTTCAAGATTCAGATTTCAGTTTTGAGGTTAGAAACAAATGAATAAAACCACTGAAAACAAA
Organism: Verrucomicrobiota bacterium; assembly: GCA_050015635.1. Taxonomy (GTDB): domain Bacteria; phylum Verrucomicrobiota; class Verrucomicrobiia; order Limisphaerales; family UBA11358; genus UBA11358. Next base: position 28,946 of record JBEKBA010000044.1, on the reverse strand, counting down.
GGCGACATTTAGTAAAAAAGAGACGCGAATTGCGCGAAGCAGCGTGACGCTGCACCCAATTATAAAAAATAACCGCACCTTGTGGTGGCAAGATGATGAAAACGGAAATTAACCGCCAAGACGCCAAGGCAGCGTAGCGCACGGCTTGACATCAGGTGGCCGTCTGCGAAGACTCCGGCGTGGCTCAGTATTGGGCGTCCGGCAGCAAATGAATATCACCATGAAAAGGAAATCCCTCATTCCGTCATTATTGCTGGTGGGTTGCTGCCACGCCAGCGTCCCAACGACAAACACACTCGCCAATGCAAACACAGCCTCTCAAGTTGACGCGCGGGTTGCCGCAATAGGCGATGGAACGGCTGCGGTCGGGTTAAAGAGCAACTATTGGATTTCTACAAATATTCTGTCGGCAAATCTAGGAACAATAGATAATCCTTATGTTTGCACGAACGAGGTTACATTCGATAACACAATGAGTAATATGCCGCCCAATTGTTATATACACATTATGAGCGGCCTTTATTATACGCTAGGCTCATATGGTTCCATATCAAACGGTCCTACACCTTCAACCTGGATTCCAAGACCGGGATATTCACTGAAATCAGGTCAAACCGTCATTGGAAACGGCATAGACAAAACCATTATCAGACTTTCAACCAATTCCTTGAGCGGGAGTTCAGTCATGGGAGGTCCGGCAGTATTCCTGGGAACCAACATTGAAGTATCAGATTTAACTTTGGATGGCAATGGACAAAACTTTCCCGAACGACACAGTTGTCTTGGATTAACATTAAATGGAACAAAAATTGCGGAAAGAAGAGTCAAGGTTGAAAATCTAGAGTTTACTGATAACTCAGTAAATAGTGAAACATGGGGAATTGGAATTGATAGTGAGGCTGCCGACAAAGATATTTGTTATAGCAAAGATAATATCATTGAGGAATGTGAGTTGACCCATTTTATAGCCGGCAGTGGTATTTCCGGCTTATTCCTTAATGGTCAAGCGTATAATTGGCTTGGACAACCCACCAATGGAAGTATCAGTGGCATAATCAAGAATAATAAAATCTATTTACCCACTACAGATTCCGCCTTTGCCTTCAATGGCGGCGGACAGGCTGATGTTTTGATTGAAGGGAATTATGTCAATGGGGGAGAGGTGGGGTATTATCAGGACACGCTTGGTTCAACTGATGTGCTGGTGATCAGCAATAAATTCAACAATGTTCGCTGTGCCTGGTATTTTACAGGACCCACTCCCAAACGAAACATCACTTTTGGCGATAACGAAGTTACTTTAGCTTACGATAATCCGTGGATTGCAATCGTTCTTGATAATTCGACTTCATTTACAAACATTTCCATTATCAACAACAGGTTTAACGATGTCAATGGAGGCAGCTATTTGTTTGCTTCCAATGTAACCGGATTAAAAGTTCTTCATAATCGGATTGCTTCGGACATGGCAAACTATTCCATCACCAAATGTTCGGGTGTCAGGATTGACCATAACACAGATTTGAATGGTCATTATCTACCCATGAATGATTCCCGGTTTTGACCGAGTTTACTTTTCTGGTCGAGTACATTGGCTTCCCCGTCAGTGAAGATGGATTTCCGCCTCTTCTGTTCGCACTTGGGCCTGCCCGATGCGGCGCCTCCGCCAGTTCCATCCGCGTGTCACGCGTGGCCTGACTCCCCGGCTGATGTCTTATACTCCGGTATTAAAAAGTCTTCGAGAGACATGAATTAACCCGGATTTCCCATATACGCTTCACTTGACAATGTTATCGACTTACAATGGAACCGCATAAACAAAGGCTTTCAATTATGTCAAACCAACGAAAAACAGAAAACCCAATGGGTGCTGGCAAAAAACAGGCTTTGCGGGTGGCTTTCGATAGTCGTCTGAAGCTGGAGTTTCACGGTTCCAAGGTTACGTCTGATGCTGGCTTGCTTGCTTACCGCGAACTCGATGAGGCACTGGGTCTGACTGACCTGGGTGAGGATCTACTGAACGACTGGCGCACGGGCAAGAACACACAACACTCAATGGTCGCACTCATGCGGCAGTCTATCTTCAGTCGGCTGGCAGGTTACGAAGACACCAATGACGCCGAACGGCTCTCGGTTGATCCTACCATGCGACATGTAGTTGGTGGGCGGGCCACGGAACACACTGCGGCCTCCACAAGCCAGATGGGACGGTTCGAGACCGAGGTGTTGACGCAGCGGGGTAACTTGGCAGAGTTGACGAAGCTATCAGGGAAGTGGATTGACCGGCTGCGGGAACGCCAGCCGATGCGGGAACTTATCTTGGACATGGACAGTTCAGTGAGCGAGACCTACGGCGACCAGGAAGGCACTGCCTTCAATGGACATTTCGGTTGCACCTGCTACCACCCGTTGTTTTGCTTCAATCAGTTTGGCGATGTGGAGCAGTCTCTGCTGCGCGACGGTAATGTGCATAGTGCCAAGGATTGGCGGGAGGTGCTGGCACCGGTGGTGGGTCGCTATCAGGGTCGTAACCTGCGGTGTTATTTTCGCGCCGATGCCGCCTTTGTACAGCCGGAACTCTATGAGTGTCTGGAAGCCGAGGGATTCGAGTATGCCATTCGTCTGCCGGCCAATGATGCGTTGTTGCGGGACATCGAGCCAATGCTAACCAGACCAGTGGGCCGTCCCTCGAATGCTCCGGTAGTCTGGTATGCGGGCTTTTTGTATCAGGCAAAGAGTTGGGATCGCGCCCGTCGCGTGGTGGCCAAAGTGGAGTGGCACAATGGCGAACTGTTTCCTCGCATCGGGTTTATCGTGACCAATCTAAGTCGGCCCGCCAAACGAGTAGTGCGGTTCTACAACCAGCGTGGCACGGCGGAGCAGTGGATCAAAGAAGGCAAGAATGCTGTCAAATGGACCCGCCTGTCCTGTCACGACTTTGTGGACAATCAGGTGCGGCTACAACTGTTCGTGCTGGCCTACAACCTGGGGAACTTCCTGCGTCAGGCGGTGTTGCCCCGGTCAGTGCGACACTGGACTATGACGACGTTGCGGGAGAAATTGATCAAGATTGGAGCGAAGGTCGTGCACCATTCCCTGCAGATAATCTTCCAGATGGCGGAAGTAGCGGTGCCGCGAGAGTTGTTCCGGGCCATTCTGGAAGGGATTGAGCGCCTGAAATTGGCAACTGTGTTACCCGACTGACGAATCATTTTCTCGAGGGCTTTCAACGAGTAGAACCCCTATTAACACTGTGCACAAAAAATACGCTTCCTTTATAGGGTGTTCACCCCATAGACGGAGTGAGGCAACTGATACACATTTGACACGCAATCATTGACGGTAATTAGGCCTCAATAGTTGTGGCACAAGTAGGATACATGAAACGAATTACTGTTCTGCTGGCGGACGACAATATGCTCGTGCGCAGGGATATCAGAGAGATTCTGGAAACCGAAGATGATCTTGAACTGGTCGGCGAAGCGAACAACGGTCGTGAGGCGGTCGCCATGGTCAAAAAACTTCATCCCGCATTAGTTCTGATGGATGTTGCCATGCCGCTGCTCAATGGTTTGCAAGCCACGCGCCAGATTCTCAAAGCCGTCCCCGCCACCAAAGTGCTCATGCTTTCGATGCACAGTGATGAGGTGTATATCGAAGAGGCGACCCGATGCGGCGCGGTGGGCTATCTGATCAAACACACCGTCGTCAACAGTCTGTGCCGCGCCATCCGGGAAGTCCACAAGGGGAACAAATTTTTCAGACAGTCAATTCCCAGCCATCTTCACAAACAGAATCGGAAAAAGAAGATGGATTGAGCCGGATTTGCGAAGCTCGCAACGGACAAGCAAATAAACGGGACGGGCGGAATGGGGTGTTCACCCCATATACAGATTGAGGCGATTGCTGGTAATAAATTGAATTGGTGGGTCGCCGTCGAAAGATAAAGCTTTCCGTAAAGCTGCGCCGTCACCTGCCAATATGAAGCAAATGCTAATCCTGTTTTGTATCATGCCCGCGTTTATGAAAGGACGTTCTTAAATGAAAAATAACGGTCACAAGTCCCCTTCCCGGGCGGTTCATTTGCCGAAATGTCCCACGGGTATCCAGGGTCTCGACGAAATTACCAGCGGCGGGTTGCCGCGCGGGCGTCCCACGCTGGTCTGCGGCAGCGCGGGCTGCGGCAAGACGCTGTTGGCTGCGGAATTCCTGGTGCGCGGTGCGGTGCAGTTCGGCGAGCCGGGCGTGTTCATGGCCTTTGAGGAGACGGAAGCGGAGCTGAAGGCCAACGTCGCGTCGCTCGGATTTGATCTGGCAGGCCTGATCCGGCGCAAAAAAATTGTTATCGATTACGTCCACCTCGAGCGCAGTGAAGTTCAGGAGAGTGGCGAGTATGATCTGGAAGGATTGTTTGTTCGCCTCAATCACGCGATTGATTCCATCGGTGCCAGGCGCGTGGTGCTGGACACGCTGGAAGCGCTGTTCGCCAGCCTGCCCAACGAGGCCATCCTGCGCGCCGAGTTGCGCCGGCTTTTTCGCTGGCTCAAGGACAAGGGCGTGACCGCCGTCATCACGGCCGAACGCGGGCGTGAACAACTGACGCGCCACGGGCTGGAGGAATACGTGTCCGACTGCGTCATCCTGCTTGACCATCGGGTCAATGAGCAGATTGCCACGCGGAATCTGCGCGTGGTGAAATATCGTGGCACGCTGCACGGCACCAACGAATTTCCATTTCTCATCGGGGACGAGGGCATCAGCGTGCTGCCCATCACGTCGCTGGGGCTGAATCACAAGATCTCGATCGAACGGATTGCCACCGGCATTCCACGGCTCGACGCGATGCTGGGCGGGCGCGGGTTTTTTCGCGGCAGCAGCATTCTGCTCACGGGCACGGCCGGCACCGGCAAGACCATCGTCGCCGCCAACTTTGCCCAGGCCGCCTGTCGGCGCGGCGAGCGCACCCTCTTCTTTTCGTTCGAGGAATCGCCCAACCAGATCATCCGCAACATGCATTCCATTGGATTGCGTCTGGAGCCGTTGGTCCAGCGCGGCTTGCTGCGGTTTCACGCGGCGCGGCCCTCCCTCTACGGCCTGGAAATGCACCTGGCCACGATGTTCAAGGAGATCGCCGCGTTTCAACCCGACGTTGTTGTCGTGGACCCGATTACCAGCCTGATGGAAGCAGGCACCGCCTCCGAAGCCAAGGGAATGGTGACGCGGCTGATTGATTATTTGAAGGCCGGACAAGTCACCTCGCTCTTCACCAGTCTGACGCAGGGCGGCCACGCGCTGGAACAAAGTGAAGCCGCCATGTCCTCCCTCATGGACTCCTGGCTGTTATTGCAGGACCTGGAAGGCAATGGCGAACGCAATCGCGTGCTTTACGTGCTCAAAGCGCGCGGGATGGCGCACTCCAATCAGGTCCGCGAGTTCCTGATTTCGAGCCGTGGCATTGACCTCGTGGACGCCTACATCGGTCCCAGTGGCGTCTTGACCGGCGCGGCGCGTGTGGCGCAAACCGCGCGCGAAAAAGCCGAAGTGTTGGCCGGCAAACAGGAGGCGGCCCGCCGCCAACGCGAATTGAAACGCAAACGCGCGACGCTCGAACAGCAGATCGCCGGGCTGCGCTCAGAGCATGAAGCCAGCGCCGTGGAACTCCGGCAAATTGACGAACAGGTCGGAACCCAAACGCGCTTGTTGAGCACCGAGCGGACCGAATTGGGCCGCTTGCGCCAGGCGGATATTTCGGTGGCCGGCGCGCGAGACAACTTCAAAACAAGGAGCAAACGATGAAAACCAAAACGACCTCCGGCCCCCATCACCGGCCAGCCAACCACTGGCAACTGCGCCTTTACGTGATGGACAAGACGCCCAAATCGGTGACGGCCTTCTCGAACCTGAAGAAGATGTGCGAAAACCACCTCAAAGGCCGTTATCGCATCACAGTAGTTGATTTGTTTAAGCAACCCCAACTGGCCAAAGGCGATCAAATTCTGGCCATTCCCACGGTGGTGCGCAAGTTGCCCAAGCCCGTGCGAACCATCATTGGCACTCTTTCCGATTTCGAGCGTGTGCTCGTCGGCCTGGATTTGCGCCCTGCTGATTAACCGGGACGCGCGCCGTGAAAATAAACAAAACCCGCCGCGCGACCAGGACCTCCGCCAGATCCCTGGCCGCCAGGCCCGTGGGTAAATACATCTTGCGACTCTTCGTGGCGGGAGCCACGGCCCGATCACGCCAGGCCGTCCTGCGCGTCCGTCAACTGTGCGAAGCCGGACTAAAGGACAACTGCAAACTCGAAGTGATTGACATCTATCAGCAGCCCAAACTGGCGCGGGCGAACCAGATCGTCGCGACCCCGACGCTCGTCATGGAATTTCCACCGCCGGTGCGCCGGTTCATCGGCAACCTGAATAACATTACCAGCCTGTTCGTCGGGTTGGACTTGATCACAAAAGGTAAAGTCGCACTTTGAAAACTCCCCGCCAAAATTGTTCCTCCCGCTCTGCGCCGCCCCGCCAACCCGCCGGGCTCCGTGCCCGTCTGGCCGAAGCCGAGGAAACGCTCCGCGCGATCCGCGCCGGAGAAGTGGATTCGGTGGTGGTCGCGGGCAAACATGGTCCGCAAGTATTCACGCTGGAAGGTGCCGGGCACGCCTATCGCGTGCTCATCGAATCCATGAACGAAGGGGCGCTGACCCTGACAGCTGACAAGACGATTCTCTACGCCAACCAGTGCTTCGCCCAAATGGTCAAATGCCCGTTGGAACAGGTGACGGGCAGTTCCTTTCGCCGTTTTCTCTCCGCCGAAGACCGGGCAACGCTCCGACCGCTTATTAAACGGGCCGACAAATCCGGTTCTAAAATCCAGGTGCTGCTCAATGCCGGCGACGGTTCGCAAATGCCGGTGCAGATCTCCATTCGTCGGCTGCCAAAAAATGGTTTCACCCGCGCGCCCATCGGCCTCGTGGTGACGGACATGACGGCGGCCCGGCGTAGCGAGGAACTGTTGCGGACCTTAACGCACCGCGTGGTGCAAGCGCAGGAAACCGAGCGCGGGCGCGTGGCCCTCGAATTGCACGACACCATTACCCAGATGCTCTGTGCCATTCTGGTTCGCAGCGAGGTGCTGGCGAACAAACTTCCGGCGCGCCACAGGCGAGCGAAGCGAGAGGCGATAAAACTCCATGAGATAATCGGCAGGACGGTCGAGGAAGTGGACCGCATCTCGCGTAATCTGCGGCCCAGCGTATTGGACCACCTGGGTCTGGTCGCCGGCCTGCACGACACCAGCACGGAGTTCACGAATCGGACGGGCGTGTCAGTCAAGCTGGTCTGTGTGGAGTTGACCCCGCGACTGCCCGCCGACACCGAGTTGGCGCTCTACCGCATTCTCCAGGAAACCTTAAAAAACGTGGAGAAGCACGCACGCGCCCGTCACGTGACGGTGCATCTGACGAAGCCGGGCGACATCGTGCAATTGACGATCCATGACGACGGGAAGGGCTTCGACCCGGATCATTACCCGGCCGGACAGAAAGGAAGGGGCGGCTTTGGTCTGCTCGGCATGCGCGAGCGAGCGACCTATCTTGGTGGCATCCTAAAGGTCAAATCCGTTCGCAGCGCCGGCACGGAAATCGAGATCCGCATTCCCCTGCCGCCAGGGGTTACGGCAACAAACTAATTCGAACAATCAGAAACGAATCCGCAAACCGCGGTTTTACAAGGCGTTTTGGTGAATAATGAAGCCCCAACTTCATTGATAGCTTGAATCAACGAACCGGCAGTTGTTGAATAACAGTTATGGCTGCGACGGCGGTGCGGGTGGTTGCGGCGGCAGTAGTGATACGGTTAGCTGCGATGGTGCAGGTAGTTGCGACGGCTGATTTGATCCGGACACCTGCGACGGCGGCACAGGTAGTTGCGGCGGTTGTGAGCCGGGCAGTTGCGACGGCGATGCAGGTAGTGGCGATGGCTGTGACCCGGATAACTGCGACGGCGATGCAGGTAGTGGCGATGGCTGTGACCCGGATAGCTGCGCCGGCGATGCAGGTAGTGGTGATGGCTGTGACCCGGATAACTGCGACGGCGATGCAGGTGGTTGTTGCGCGAGGCAAAGGCTGAAAGTCAGGCTGGTTGCCGCTAAAATAATGGCGAGAGTTTTATTATTCATACTGTGAACTTAAGCCGGAGAGCGGAACGGTGCTATGGGGTATTACCCGACAAAAGCAGTTGTGGAATTGAAAAAACTAGGTTTCGGGAAATCGGGGGCTTATCAGGCGCTTTCACCGGACGCTTTTCCGCTTGGCTGGAATTCGCACCGAAAGGAATGATTACTTGGAAGGGCTGAATTAAAATCGCTCCGGCGAGTGGAATAACCGGAAAATTCCGTTCGATTCTGGCGAAATTTGGCGAAATGCAACGGTTTCCGTCAGTTTCCGGCGTCTCACACAATTGAGAAAATTGTTTTCCCGGCAAGTTGATTGTGTTCCAATCACGAGGAACAGATGACAGCATTGCAAACAGACATCCACCACGGCGATTGTCTCGAAGTTTTGAAGAGATTTCCTGACGAGCATTTTGATCTAGTGTTTACATCTCCGCCATATGCGGATCGGCGCAAAAACACCTACGGCGGCACCAAACCCGAACACTACGTCAAATGGTTCTTACCTCGCGCGGCAGAATTTCAACGTGTTCTCAAACGGTCGGGTTCGTTTCAATTCTGGCCGTCCAGTCCCGAAGCTTCCAAAAGTTTTCAATTCTGGCCGTCCAGTCCCGAAGCTTCCAAAAGTTTGATAATTTCAAAAAAAGGCTTTTCGATGCATATAACTCGATTTCGAATTGAAAATTTTCGCTCGATAATCAGTTTGGCTTGTGTGCCTTTTGTATGCTTTTCAAGCATCTAATGGGCAAGACAGCAAGAGACGGCAAAAGGAGAAAAGTGAACAGGTTCAAAAAAACCTTCACACCTCAAAACATATTGAAAACACTTGTTAAAAGTGGATTTATCCTTGTGAAAACAGAGTGGTGGTAGGTGATGGATTCGAACCATCGAAGGCGTAAGCCAGCAGATTTACAGTCTGCCCCCGTTGGCCACTTGGGTAACCTACCACGCGAAGGGCACAGATTAAGCCAAACCGTTTCGTCCGGCTCAAGTTCAAAGTTCAAGGTGTTGGATGGCCGTTCCCCACTTCGCGCGTGAAAATTGTTCTCTGCGTCCCGGCGTCTCTGCGGTAAAATGACGCAATGTTCGATTCGTTAAGCGGCAAGCTCCAGAACGCGTTCCTGAATCTGCGCGGCCTCGGAAAAATTTCCGAGGGCAACGTCGCCGATGCGTTGCGTGAAGTGCGAATGGCGTTGCTGGAAGCGGACGTGAATTTCAAGGTCGCGCGCGATTTCATTGAGCGCGTCAAAACCAAGGCCATCGGCGCGGAAGTGGTGCAAAGCGTCCAGCCCGGCCAGCAAATCATCAAGATCATCCATGATGAACTTGTGGATTTACTCGGCTCGACTAACGCGACACTGAAGCTGGATGGAAATCCGGGTTCAATTTTGATGGTCGGCCTGCACGGCTCGGGCAAAACGACTTCCAGCGGCAAACTCGCGCGGCTGTTGCAAAAGCAGGGACGCCAGCCGTTGCTGGTCGCGGCAGACGTTTATCGTCCGGCGGCGATGGATCAACTCGAAACGCTCGGCAAGCAAATTGAAATTCCCGTTTTCCTGAAACGCGGCGAGACGGACGTCTTACAAATCGCGCGCGAAGCCCTGGATTTTGCGAAAACAAATAATCGCAATGTTTTGATTTTCGACACCGCCGGACGTTTGCAAATTGACGAGCCGCTCGTGCAGGAACTGGTGCGCCTGCGCGACCTGGTGAAACCGCAGGAAATTTTACTGGTGCTCGACGCCGCCACCGGGCAGGAGGCCGTGAACGTCGCCACGCATTTCGATCAGGCGCTGCAAATCACCGGCGCGATCCTCACCAAGCTCGACGGCGACGCGCGCGGCGGCGCGGCGTTGAGCCTGAAGGCCGTCACCGGCAAGCCGATCAAGTTCACGGGCACCGGCGAAAAACTGGACGAGTTCGAGCCGTTTCATCCCGAACGCATGGCCTCGCGGATTCTCGGCATGGGCGACGTCGTCAGCCTGGTTGAAAGGGCGGCCGAAGCCGTCAGCGAGGACGACGCGAAGCGCATGGAAGAAAAGATGCGCAAGGGCCAGTTCACGCTCGAAGATTTTCTGGAACAGTTGCGCGCGATGAAAAAGCTCGGCTCGCTCGAAAACGTCATCGGGATGCTGCCGGGCGGCGCGGAGATGTTGAAGCAGCAGGGCAATCTATCGAAGCAGGAAAAGGAATTTAAAAGCATGGAGGCGATGATTTGCGGGATGACGACGCAGGAACGGCGCAGCCCGCAAATCCTGAATGCCAAGCGCCGCATCCGCATCGCCGCGGGCAGCGGCGTGAGCGTGACGGAACTGAACACGATGTTGAACAAGTTTTCGCAGATGCAGCAGATGATGAAGAAAATGGGCAAGATGTCGAAGATGATGACCAAAATGGGCGGGGGGTTGCCGGGGATGTTGCGGAGGTAATTTATGCGCCTAGCGGCGCCGGGGGCTTAGGGAATGGGAAAAACGACGTGCTGCAGGGGTATTGCAGTGAAGCTGCAGCGGTGTTGCAAGGCAGCAGCGTGAGCACCTGGCGGTGCGGCCACCATCGCAACACGGAGAGGGAGACGATTTTTAACCGCCAAGAGCACCGAGGCGGACGCAGCAGCGCGGCGTCCCTACCATTGAAGATGTTCAGACGCGAATTACACGGATTGACACAGACAAGGTCACGTTCAGCTTAACGGTGCGCCCACATTGATTTTGTGCTTCAAGCAGTAAGCTCCGTTGTCCACGTATTTTTCCGCCCACCATTTCAGTCCGGCACGTTCTTCCGTTGACAATTTGCGGACGACTTTAGCCGGTGCGCCGAGGACGAGCGAGCCGGGCGGAATTTTCGTTCCCTGCGTCACGAGCGCCTTCGCGCCGATGATGGATTGTCTGCCAATCACCGCGCCGTCCAAAATCACCGCGCCCATGCCGACAAGCGTTTCGTCGCCGACTTCGCACGCATGAACAATTGCGCCGTGACCGATGGTGACCCAATTGCCGATGAGGCACGGGAAATCGTCGGCGAGGTGCAGCACGGCGTTGTCCTGAATGTTCGTGTGATGGCCGACAACGATGCGATTGATGTCACCGCGCAACACCGCGCCATACCAAACGCTAGAATGCGCGCCGAGCGTCACGTCGCCGACGACGGTCGCGTTTTTGGCGAGGTAAACGACTTTGCCGAGCCTTGGCTTTTTGCGAAGGAAAGTGTCGAGTTGTTTGTCCAAATCGCCCATGCGTTTCGATTTTACTCCAGGTTGAAAAACAAATCGCCCTGAATTTTTCAAATTTGTTCAAGGCACGTCATCTGGTAACATAAAGTCGAGATATGACCAAACTGGTTTCGCCCCCGCCCGCAGCAAAGCGGAAATTACCGCGCTCGTTCAAGGATTTGACGCCGTCGAAGCATTTCAAACCGGGCACGTTTTTCCGCGAACTGGTTTTGAAGGCGCTGCTCACGCCGCGCACCGGCTGGCATCACCGCCCGAATTTTCCAAAACTTTCACGCGGCCAGGTTGCGGTGACGTGGATCGGCCACGCCTCGTTCCTGATCCAGTTCACGGATTTGAACGTGCTGATTGACCCGAATTTTGCGAACTGGCTGTTTCTTTTGAAGCGCATTAAACGCTCGGGTCTGCGAATTCGCGACCTGCCGCCGATTGATCTGGTTTTGCTGACGCACGCGCACTTCGATCATTTTCACAAACCGACGTTGCGCAAACTGCCGCATCCGAAGATCGGCGTGATGCCGCGGGGGGTCGGTGATCTGGCGCACAATCTTGGTTTCACGCGCGTCATCGAACTCGATCACTGGGAAAGTTTTTCGCAGAAGCAATGGAAAGTGACTTTTACGCCGAGCAAACATTGGGGCGCGCGCACGCTTCACGACGAACATCGCGGTTACGGCGGATTTATTCTGGAGCATCAAGGGCGGAAAATTTACCACGCGGGCGACAGCGCCTATTTCGACGGATTCAGGGAAATCGGCAGAAAATTTTCACCGGAGATCGCGTTGCTGCCCATTGGCGCGTATCACCCGGAATCGTTCCGCCGCGTCCACATGGGACCCGACGAAGCGGTAAAGGCGTTCAAGGAATTGGGCGCAAAGTGGCTCGTGCCGATGCATTACGGCACGTTCAAACTATCGTTTGAGGACCTGGATGAGCCGCCGCGCTGGCTGCGGCAAATCGCGGTGGAGCAAAATTTGACAAGGCAAATAAAAATCCTTGTCGAGGGCGTGCCGGTGGTTTTTTGAAATTGGCCGCGCGTTCAGAGCCGGTCGAACTTTTCAGCCAGCGCAAAGTCCTTATCCGTCAATCCGCCGGAATCGTGCGTCGTGAGCGCAAACGTCACCTTGTTCCAGCGGATGTCAATGTCGGGATGATGCCACGCCTGCCCGGCGAGTCCGGCGACGGCGTTCACAAATTTGATGGCGGCGGGAAAATCCTTGAATTGAAACGTGCTGAAATCGCCGAGCGTTGCTTTTTCCAACCCGGGGTTTTAGCGAGCGCGGATTTGATTTGGACAGGGGTGAGTTTTTTCATGGCTTAAAACCATTCCTTGCGTCCGTCCACATAGATTCGCACAAACTCCGCGTCGGATTTTGTCAGATAAATGATGCCTTCGATGAGGCCGATGAGATGTATCACGACGCCCGCGATGCCGCAGGTCAAAACCGTGACCAGCAGCATGACCAAACCCGCGCCGGTGTAGCCCAAAATGAATTTGTGAATGCCGAGCGAACCGAGCAAAATCCCGCATATGCCGGCTGGAATTTTACCTGAAGCGCGCATAGCGGCAGTCGGCGGCGCAACCGGCGGCGCGTTTTTGAATCCGGAGGCGAATTCGGGAAACGAAATCAACGGTTTCCATTCCTGAACGCCATCGGCTTGAACCAGCGTTTGGGCATTGATGCGATTTTCGGCGAGCCAGCGGCGGATTTCTTCCGCGCCAACCGGCCCGTATGGTTTGCCGTCGGTTCCGATGATTCGATACACGAGTTGCCTTTCTATTTCAGAATATATTTTTAATGCCGTGAAAAAATCAAGCTGCGAAAATCAGCGCAACGACAATTCGTCGATTTTTTTTGCCAGCGCAAAATCCTTTTCCGTCAAACCGCCCGCGTCGTGCGTCGTGAGTGCGAGCGTCACCTTGTTCCAGCGGATGTCAATGTCGGGATGATGCCATTCCTCCTCGGCAAGGAGGGCCACAGCGTCCACGAATTTCATCGCGGCGGGAAAATCCTTGAACTGGAAGGTGCGCGAAATTGTCGCGTCATGCATTTTCCAGTCCAGAACGGAAGGCAGCGCGAGAAGAATTTCCGCCTCGTCGAGTTTCAACCGTGGCGGCGCGGCGAAATTTTGCAGCGAACGCAAACGGCCCGACGACGCTTCGCGCACCAAACTGAAACTGGTGAACGCAGACCAGAGCCAGGAGACGACAAACAGGTTTCCGCCCTCCGCGAGCAGCTTCAGGCCGGGCAAATGCGGCGACTCATCACCATACATCAGACCGTAATACGGAATCAATTCCTTGAAGAACCAGACCATGATTAATACAAAACCCGCGACGGATAAAAGAAGCTGCCCGCTTCCGGCAACCCAACGCCCGCACAAAAGCGAGCCGAGTCCGGGCGTGGCGAGCTGGTTGAGGAGCGCGGCGTTTTTGGCCTTCGCCCGGCTAACGGGTTTGGGTTTCGCCGAAGATGGTTTCATACACGTACATTAACACAGCGAAGCCCAAAGGAATCGTGAACAGCAAACCCACGCAACAGGCAATAACGCCGGCAATATTGATCAAACCAATGACCACAACCACTCCAAATACAGACCACCAATGTTTGTGAACCATCGTCCAGCTCGCTTTCATGGCGGTCCAGAAATCAATTTTTTTGTCAATGACCAGTGGCAGCGTGAATTGCAAGCTCACAGACAAATAAGTGACCGGAATCATGCAAATGAGAAAAACGGGGAGGCTGCCGACGAGCACAGACTTCATGGCGGACATGATTTCCGGAAGATTATTTTGAATATCGGCGGGATTGGCATGTTCATGTTGGAATTGCGCGAGTATGGGCATGACCTTCATCATATAAATAATCAGAAATGGAATCATGCACGCCAGATAAAACAGCGCTGGAACAAGATAACCGAGAAAAAGCTGCCAATAACCACGGCGAAATCCATCAAACATCACGCCTAATTCCGCAGGCCGGCCGCGAATGACAAGAATAAAAATATAAAACACTCCAGCCATCAGCGGCCCGCTGACAAACAGGTTCGCAATGGAAAATAACGGCCCGATGAAAGGAATTTTTCCAAATGCGCCAAACGCAATTTCAATCAAAAAATAAATCAAGACGGGAACGAACAATTGTCCGAAGCGGCTGGTCGTGAGCGACCAACCACGACTGATGCAGCCGCCAATGTCCAATTCGTAATCGCGCTCCAGAAAATTTGCGGAAGTCGCAAACCCCGGCGGAGCGTCGGGCACCGGCGCATGAGTTCCAAAGGCACCGGCGAATTCAGGAAACGCCGAGAGCGGACGGAATTCCGCGTCGCTTTCCGCCTTCATCAAGGACTGCGCGTTGAGCCGCCCTTCGGCAATCCACTTGCGCACGTCGTCCGCCGTAATCGGGCCGTATTCTTTTTGGTCGCCGCCGATGATGATATACATAATGGTCTTAGCTGTTGGTCGATTTGGTTCTCCCATTTACGGATCCCAACGCAGCGTGTTGATTTGGGATTCCCGCAACTGCTGGACGCTGCCGTCCGCAAAGGCAACCACGAATACCCCGGCGTGACGCGGTTTGCCAATCATCAGTTCAGGGCCGCCATTTGCATTCCAACCGCCGTCCGATTCAAAAATCATCACGGTATCCGGCGCGATTTTGCCTTCGTCCAGGCCGTCAAGCCTGGCGTTGAAAGCATAGTCACATGCGCTGCCGGAATTTGCGGCAACGCATTTGAAAACTTTTTCCGAACCCACATCCGCCTTGATGGCGTCGCACCAAGTTGCGGCGGGCGGGAAACGATTTGCGTTGTTGTTGGAATAAATTCTCACGGCCAGCGCCAGTTGCTTCTCGTTGCTGACGCAATTAATAGCCTGCGCCTTTTGTTTTGCCGCCGCCAGCGCCGGCAGCAGCAGCGCGGCATAAACCGGAATCATAAACAAAAAAATTCCCGACACGATGATTCCGGCCAGCGCGACGCCGAATCCGCGCAAGGCGCCCCGACTATCCGACACTTTGACCAGCGCAATGATTCCGAAAACAAGCCCGATCAGCGCCGTGATGCCGCAGGTGAACAGGCCCAAAATTCCCAGCACCAACGACGTAACGGCCAGAGAGCTTGTTTTTGCCGGAACAGCGGGCGTGGACGCAGGCAAAGGCAATGGCGGCGGCGCGGAACCTGCCAGTGCGCCGGCAAATTCAGGAAAGTCAGAAAGCGATTTCCATCCGCTGGCGCCTTCGATTTGCGTCCGGGTTTGGGCATTGACCCGGCCATCCGCGATCCATTTTCGCAGTTGTTCCTCCGTGACCGAGCCGTATTGTTTTCCGTCGCTGCCGATGATGGTGTAGGCCGCCATTTTAAATCCGATTTTAAATGCTTCTAGTCCATGGAACACAAAGACGCAAGCTTCGTTTCGCTAATTATTTCGCACGAACAATTTCCCCGGCAATTGTTTCACCACCCGTTTCATTTCCAAGCTTAACAAGGCAACCGAAACCGCCGAACTCGGCAGGCCGCTACGCCGGATCACTTCGTCAATCGAAGATTCCTCGTTGCTTAACGCGTCGTAAACGAGTTTTTCATTTTCGGATAGTTCGAGCGCGGGCAAAACGCCGCTTTCGCCCGGCGACGGCGGACGATTGCTTGCCGGAAATAAATATTCAAACTCGCTCAAAATGTCTTCCGCGCTTTCGCAGAGCTTCGCGCCTTTTTTGATCAAATCGTGGCAGCCTTTGCTGCGCGGCGAATCAATCCGTCCGGGCACGGCGAACACCTGCCGTCCGTATTCCGTCGCGAAATTCGCCGTGATGAGCGCGCCGCTGTGCAAATCCGCCTCAACGACAACCGTGCCGAGCGTCATGCCCGCGACGATGCGGTTGCGAATTGGAAAACTTTGCCTGTCCGCCGGACGGTTGAACGGAAATTGCGTGATGAGCGCGCCGTTTTCAGAAATACGCCCGAACAGTTCCGCATTTTCCGACGGAAAAATCAAATTGATGCCAGTGCCAAGCACCGCAACCGTCCGGCCTTTTGCGCTCAACGCACCCTGATGCGCCGCCGTGTCAATGCCGCGCGCGCCGCCGCTCACGACCGTCACGCCGACGTAGGCGAGCTGATACGCGAGCTTGCGCGCAGACTCGATGCCATAGTGCGTCGTCTGCCGCGAACCGACCATCGCCACCGCGTTTTTGTCCTTTACGGTCAGCGCGCCTTTGACGTAAAGCACGAGCGGCGGGTCGTAAATTTGCCGGAGCGATCCGGGATAATCTTCGTCGCTCTGGATCAAAACGTGACAGCCAAACTCCGAAATGCGTTTCAGTTCGCCTGCGAGGTCAATGGATTTTTCCCAATTCGCAATGGCCCCGGCGGTTTCTTCGCCGATGTCGCGGACGCGGAGCAATTCACTTTTTGAAGCGGCGAGAATTTTCGGGGCGTCGCCGAAGTGTTCGAACAGCCGCCGCGCGCGCACCGGACCGACATGCTCAATCATGTTCAACGCGACAAGCGCCTCGCGGGAATCCATCGGATTTTGATAACGGTTGCGGGGAACTCCTGCAAGCCGCGATTGCATTTGGGGAATTTTTTGCTATTCACTCTGCGCGTGCCTGATCCCAGCCTGCTTATTTTGATTCCGGCTTATAACGAGGAGCGCCGCATTGATCCGGTGCTGCGCGACTACGCGCGCTTTTTTCAGGAGCATTATCGCGGCAAATTTCAAATCGTCGTCCTGCTTAACGGCTGCACGGATGACACGCTCGCGGTCGTCCGGCGGGTCACTGCCGAATTTCCGGCGGTGCGCGCGCTGGAATTTCGCGAGGCCATCGGCAAAGGCGGCGCACTCATCGAGGGTCTCAAGCTCGCGCCGCTGGCGGACGCGATTGGTTACGTGGACGCCGACGGCGCGTCCCCGCCACGGGCCTTTTACGAGTTGGTGAAGCGGATGGACGAAGCGGATTGCGTCATTGGTTCGCGCTGGCTGCCCGACAGCGTTTTGCTTCAGGCGCAAACGCGATTGCGCCGGTTCATCAGCCGTTGCTTTCATGTCATTGTCGAGGCATTGTTCTGGATGCACATCAAGGACACACAGTGTCCCTGTAAAGTGATGCGGCGAACGGCGGTGGAAAAAATCCATTCGTCGCTGTGCATCGCCGACCTGGCGTTTGATGTGAATCTGATTGTGTGCATGAAACGCGCCGGGTTCCGTGTGCTCGAAGTGCCGATTGAATGGACGGACAAGGTCGGCTCAAAAGTTACCTCGTCGCTGTTCCGCTCGTCGCTGACGATGTTTTTATCCGTCGTGCGCGTGCGGTTGATTTACTCGCCATTTTACAAATGGCTCCGCCCGCTGCGTCCGTTGGAAGGCTGGATTTATAAAAAATTGCGCGCGCCCAGGCCGCTGCCCGGACCGGGAAATAGAATTTAATTTTTAGCCGCGGATTTCCCTGCCCACGTAAACCACGCGCACACACCGAACATCAGCGCGTTGAACACACCCAACGTCTGGATCATCATGCGCAGTCCGGCTTGCGGATCTGGCAGGCTCCCGGCGCGCCGGCCAATTATCGCCAGCGCCATGCCGTAGCCAATCGCCACCAAAACCAGCCACGGCACGACTGCAAATCTCGAACGCGCCATAAGGCCGTTGATGAGCACGTTTGAAAGCGTCAGCGGAAGCATGCACCACGCGAACCACGGCACGAGTGGCGAAGCGGTTGCAATATAGACCGGCTTATACAAAGCAAGACGCAGCGGCAACGACGGAAACAACGTGCAAGCGATTGCCGCCGCGCCGCCCGCCAGCAATGTCGCCCCCAGCGCCAGCTCCAGCGCGTGCGATTTTTCCCCCGTTGCCCTGCTGCGCGCCAATTTCGGGAACATCACCAGTGTCAGCGGTTGCGTGAAAAAAACCAATGCGCGCCCAATCATACCCGCCGCGCCATAAAACGGAGTCTGCTCGCGCGGGAAAAAATTCTGCGTGAAAATCATGTCCGCGCTCAACATGAAAGTCGCCGCGCCCAAACCCAATGTCAGCGGCACGACGCGCCGCAGCCAGTTTTTCCATTCGACCGGCGCGGTTTCAATTTTCCACACATACCGAATCTGCCAGCCGCCGATGACAATCACCGCCGTCATGCCCAAAAATACCGCGCTCATCGCGCCTGCCGCCCAGTCGTGCAAAACAAAAACGATGAAGCAGACCAATCCGAAGCGTCCGACGCCGTTGAAAATGTTTGTCCAACCGAGCCAGAGAAAATTTTGCCGTCCCTGGAGCATTCCCATGACCAGCGGCATCCACATCGCCGCCAGACCGATGAGCACCGTCACCGCCAGCGCCGCCGGATTTTCAATTTTCAGACCCGCCAGCGCCGGCTGCCAAAAAATGCCCGCGACCAACGCCATTCCCAGCCATATGAAAAAAATCACACGCCATACGGCGCGGAATTCGCCCGCCACGATGCGCTGTTGATGCTCCGTGATCGCCGCCGCCTGCTGCTGCGCGATGACCGGTTGCAAACCCATCGCCGGAATTCCCATCAGCGACACCACCTGTAGCAGCGTCGTGAACACGCCATATTCACCCGGAGGCACGCCGCGCGACACGATCGGATGCACAGCATACATCAATCCACCGCTCGCCACTGATGCGATCATCATCCAGCCGCTCTGCCGAAAAAACGTGAGGTGGTGTTTCTCCTTAGCAACGGCAATGGTTTCAGTTTTCGCTACGGACATGAGCGTTGGACAATACGAAAGCGAACCGGTTCAGAAAAGTGAATTCAAAAAGCGCAAAAGCAAATTTTTCCCGCGCTCCAATTCAAAAAGCGAAATCCATTCATCCGCCGTGTGCGCCTGCGCCACGTCACCCGGACCAAAAACCACACCCGGAATCCCACCCGCTGACAAAACCGCCGCGTCGCAGAAAAAATGCACGCCCGCCGGTTTGGATTGACCGACGCCTTTCAAAAACTTTTGAACAAGCGGCAGCTTCGGATTCGTTTCGAGCGGCAGAGCCGGCGCGAGTTTCGCGCTGGAAATTTTTGCAGACAATTTACCCGCGCGAAGAAAAGCGGTGATTTCATTTTTCACTTTTGTTTCCGTTTCGCCCGGCAACGTGCGGCGATCAACCGAAATGGCGCAGCGGTCAGGAACGATGTTCGGCTGCGTGCCGCCGGAAATTGTTCCGACATTCACCGTCGCCACGCCAAGCAGCGGATGTTTTCGCTTCCGCAATCGCGCCGCGTAATCTGTTTCGAGCACGTTCACAATGCGTGACATTTCGTGAATCGCGTTTTTGCCGAACTGCGGCGTCGCGCCGTGCGCCGCTTTGCCGCGCGTTTCGAGTTGCAGCCACAAACTGCCTTTGTGCGCGGTGACGACTTGTAATTCAGTCGGTTCGCCGACAATGGCCAAGTCCGCTTTGAATCCGCTCGCGGCCAGCGCACGCGAACCGGCTTGCGCATTTTCCTCGTCAATCAATCCGGCGAAAATAATTTCCGTTTCGCGCGGACGGGATTTGGAATCCGCCAAATCGCAAAGCGCGGAGAGCATGGCGGCGACCGAACCTTTCGTGTCGCACGCGCCGCGGCCGTGCAGGCGGCCGTTTTTGCGCTGCGGAATGAATTTCGTTCCGTCGGCGCCGACGGTGTCGAGGTGCGGCGCGAGCAAAATGGTTTGTTTGATTCTGTTTCGCGGCAGCAGGCGCACAATGAGATTGGAACGCCCAGGGAAGACTTTTTGAAATTCCACTTCCAATCCGGCGCGCGCGGCGACGGTGGCAAGAAAATCCGCCACGCGTTTTTCACCGGCGTGCTGATGGCGTGGTGGAAGAAAAGCCGGGTTCACGCTGGGCAGCGCGATGAGTTCGGCCAAAAGTTTTTCCGTGCGCGTCATGCGCCGCAATTTAATGGCTATACGCGCGGGTGTCGAGAGGCGGGAGCGCGATGAGTTCACCAAAATTCGACGAGTAGTGACCACGGTTTGACGCAAGAACCACGGGCTTTTTTGCAGTCGAGGACAAACGAGTTCGATTTAATCAGCAGACGATTTAGTGATACACTTGAACTTACGAATGGAAATTACTTTCCACGATTTCAAGGAATAGCAATCATGGCTCATGCCTAAACGTAAAAAGAAAAATCCGGCAGCGGTTACGCTTGGAAGGCTGGGTGGGCTAAAAGGGGGCAAAGCTCGTATGGCAAAACTTTCTGCCAAAGCAAGGTCAGAGCTTGGGCGCAAAGCAAACTTAATTCGATGGGGCAAAAGAAAATAATGCTGCACGACTCACGCAGAAGCGTGGTGGTCCTTGAGACGTTTCTTGCTGTGCTCTAGCAGACGTTTGGTTTCGGCATGATGCGCAGAAACGTCGTGTGGCAAGAAATCTTTGGAGGAGCAATGCAGCGCGCTTTTGCGAGGCCGAGCCGATTGGCTCGAACCGTTCCAAAATTGGATTATATCCGCTAGAAACGCGGGTGAAATCGCTGTTTCTGATTCTCTTCAACAGAAGAGGGTTCTCGCTCTCGAAGTCTTCGGCTCGAACCTTGTCCTCGACTGCAAAAAAGCCCGTGGTTCTTGCGTCAAACCGTGGTCACTACTCGTCGAAAACTCATCAACTGGTGGAATGGTGGGTTGGCCGGGACTCGAACCCGGGACCAATGCCTTAAAAGGGCACTGCTCTACCAACTGAGCTACCAACCCATCATATTAAAGCAGAATAACTTGAGAAGATACTCCAATGATTGAAGCATTAAGTTGTAACCCGCACTTGTCACCCGTCGTCTTTTGTGTTATATTTTTGCATGAAAATGACGAGCAAAAACACATCGCAGACAACCGAGCAACCAGTCTTTCACAAGGTTGCAGAGAACCTATATCGGCTCGAATCATCGGACGGATACTACGCCCTATTAAAGCGCGGAGGCAAGCAGTTTCGCCGCTCGCTCAAAACCAAAGACCGAAAACTTGCCGACCGCCGATTGAATGACTTGCGGGCAAAGATTGGCTGTCTGAAAATTTCCGCAGACGCCAAATTAAACTTCGAGCAAGCCGCGAATCTGTGGCTTGAAACGAACAAGCACGCATTGAGTTCCAACACCGTCAAACGCCGGAAAATGTATATCAAAGGACTCGCGCCGTATTTTCGGAATCTGCCAAGCCAGCGGCTCACCGTCGGGATGTCCACGCCCGATTCAATGCAGGTCGTCGCAAAGAAATGCCGAAAATCGTGATGTGTGAATTGTGACAATGCCAATTTCTTGCAGGCCGTTTGCAAACACTTCCGCGCACTTTTAATCGGAATAATCCGGTCGTTTGGCTGCGGGTTTTTCTGCGCCTTCAATTGCGCTAAAAACTCACGCAATCTTTCTGACATTGGGATGGTGCGGGGAGCGGCCTCGGTCTTTGTGCCGGGCAAGAAAATCGTCCCGCGCTCAAATTGAACGTCAGACCAAAGCAAGGGTCTTTTTTCGTTGGCGTCTCCACCGCCGATAACTTCGCCGATGCGTGCGCCCGAATACGCCAAAAATTCAACCAAGTCTGCGCCGTCTTTGGATTTTTTCTGATTGTCCTTTTTGCCATCTGACAGTCGTATGGCGCTGACAAGCTGCTTAAACTGATCAAGGCTCGGAACAATAATCTGTTTGGAAACGACTTTCCGGCGTTTGATATGCTTGGCGGGATTGGAAAGAATCAAACCACGCTCAAGAGCAAATTCAAAAACCGTTCTCATAACGTCCAACTCGTGAACGAAAGTTTCGGAAGCGAGGTTCGCGCCGCGTTCCTTAACCCAACGGTCGCAATGATGAAGAAATGCAAGCGTTGCTTAATGTGGCCGGAAAATATCGGCTTCTCTACGTAATGGCGGCGCTGACGGGCATCCGGCATGGCGAATTCAAAAAGCTGTGCCGGGGTGATTTGAATTTGAACTCTGAAAAACCGTCTGTGATGGTGCGTGCCTCAATCAGCAAAAATCACAAACAAGCCTGTCTGCCACTGCATCGTGCGTTGCTGAGAGAACTGATGCGTAATTGTCCGGCGAATGCGTCCCCCGGAGATCTGGTTTTTGGTAAATTGGTGCCGCGTTCGGACTTGTTCTGCGAACATTTGAAAGCGGCGGGAATTTCCAAGAAAGATTCACAGGGGCGTGTGGTGGATTTTCATTCGTTCCGTCACACGTTCTGCACCTATCTGCACCGCGCCGGAGTGCCATTACGCGAGGCAATGGAATTGATGCGGCACAGTGATGTGCGGCTGACAATGAGCGTTTACGCCGATTCGTCCTTGTTTGCTCTCCGTCCAGCGGTTGAAAAACTGCCGTGGAACTATTTGGATGATGACGCACAAATAGACGCACAAAGTTTAGGCGCGAGTGGTCTTTTGCCGTCACTGCCTGTCACAGTTGGCGAAGGGTCTGAGTGTGTTAAAACCACTGTGAATACAGGGGAAAAGTCACTTCATGGCACGTTGTGTCACGCAGGGGCAGAATCGGACGAATGGTGCGCGATACAGGGTTCGAACCTGTGACCCCTACAGTGTCAATGTAGTGCTCTACCACTGAGCTAACCGCGCATCCAATGACTTTTCAGTTTCAAATTTTCACCGCGAATTGGCAAGCGCGAATTGACTGCGTGCGAACAATTTCAACTTTGAAATTGCCGCGCTGAATTGTTACACTGCGATCATGTCACGCAAAACAGCGGGTTCCCACAACGGTTTCGGCGACGTTATCGGCGTCGCACTGCTGGCCGCCGCGCTGCTGCTATTCGTCGCGCAATTTTCCTTTGACCGGAACGATATTTCATTTCTGACCACGCATCTAAACAAGCCAGCGCATAACTGGATCGGGCTGCTTGGCGCATGGCTGGCTTACGGATTTTTCTCTGCGTTCGGCGCGGCTGCGTATGTGCTACCGGCTTTGCTTGCCTTATTTGGCATCGCGTACCTTCTGAATTTTTTAGGTTACTTGCGCGAACGCCTGCGTTGGTCTTTGCTGTGGTCAGCCACATTATTGATTTCACTCACTGGGTTGCTTTACATCATGGATGACGGAAGCGTGAGCGGAAAATTTCACGAGAGAATTGGTGCGCAAAGCGGAGGCGGTTTGCTTGGTTGGCTGACTTATGGCCAGACTCCAAGTTACGATTATGGGTTTTCCCTACTCGGTCCGCTGGGCGCGACGATTGTTTATGCGACACTCTGTTTGATCAGCCTGTTGTTCCTGACCAATTTCCGGCTCGGCGAATGGATTCGCGCGCTACTGCAAAAGGAAAAATTGGAAGGAGCTCAATCGAACGCTGAAGACGAAGATGCGCTTGAACGCCGCGCGCGTGAACTTGAAAAGCAGGCGAAAAAATTGCAGGAAGAGGTCGCGCGCTCCGGTCTCGGCGCGGATTTGCAGCCCGTCCCCGAACCGACCGTCCGCGATTTGAGCGTGCCGCAGGCCAGGCCAAATTCCGCGCGCATCCAAAAAACCACTTTGCCTGAATTCAAACAACCCGCGCCGCCCGCGCCCGCCGACACAGGTGAAGTAATTCTCGCGCCCGAGATTTTCGCCACCACGACGGAAAAAATTCTCGGCAAAAAAGCCGATGTTCCGGAAAAGCCGGTCGAACCCAAACCCGAAACGTCTGTTGCCGGAAAAATTGATCCGGAAAAATCCGAGCCGGAAGTTCACATTGCAGACAATTCCACTTCAACCGCACCTATCGCAACGAAACCGAGACTCGCGCCCAAAAAATCCAGGCCACTCGCGGTCGCCTCGACGCCGCTAATCGGCAATTACCAGTTGCCGCCGTTGAGTTTTCTCCAGCACGCGGACATGACCGTCAAGCCGACAGAGTCGAAAGAGGAATTGATGGCCAACGCGCGGCTTATGCAGCAGACGCTCGCGCAGTTCGACATCGAAGTTTCGCTCGGTGACATCACCAAAGGCCCGACCATTACGCGCTACGAACTGCATCCCGCGCCGGGCGTGAAGCTGGAAAAAATCGCCGCGCTCTCGAACAATATCGCCGCTGCGCTCAAGGCCGAACGCATTCATATTCTCGCGCCCGTGCCCGGTAAAAGTTCCGTCGGCGTTGAAGTGCCGAACGTCGTCAAAACCAAAGTCATCATGCGCGATTTATTCGAGTCGGACGAATGGCGCAACACCAAGGCAAAAATTCCCATCGCGCTCGGCAAGGACGTTTATGGCCATCCCATCGTCGCCGACCTTGCGGAAATGCCGCATCTCCTTATCGCTGGTAGCACAGGTTCGGGCAAATCCGTTTGCATCAACGCCATTATCGCATCGTTGCTTTACCGTTTTTCGCCCGACCAATTGCGTTTCGTGATGATTGATCCGAAAGTAGTCGAGCTTCAGCATTACAACGCGTTGCCGCATCTCGTCGTGCCGGTTATCACCGATCCAAAAAAAGTTGTCCTCGCGTTGAATTGGGTCGTGAGTGAAATGGAAAAACGCTACCAAATTTTTGCACGTGTCGGCGTCCGCAACATCGGCACGTTCAACTCGCGGCCAAATAAAAAACTCATTCCGCAAGAGCCGGAACTGCCACTCACGTCGAAGAAGGAAAAGGTCGAGCCGGGCGCGGATGGTTTTGCCGTTGAAGTGGACGAGGAAATTGTTGTGCCGCGTGAGGAAGATATAATCATTCCCGAAAAACTTTCTTACATCGTCGTCGTCATTGACGAATTGGCGGATCTGATGCTCGTTGCGCCCGCCGACGTGGAAATGAAGATTGCGCGCATCACTCAAATGGCGCGCGCAGCGGGAATCCATTGCATCGTTGCAACGCAACGGCCTTCGGTTGACGTCATCACCGGCGTCATCAAAGCGAATATTCCGGCGCGCATCGCATTCCAAGTCGCGGCGAAAGTGGATTCGCGCACGATTCTCGACGCGATGGGCGCGGACAAATTACTCGGCAAAGGCGATATGCTTTATTTGCCACCCGGCTCGGCGAAGCTGAACCGCGCGCAGGGCGCATTGATCACCGATCACGAAATTCAAAGTGTTGTGGACTTCATCGCGAAACAGGGGAAACCGAGTTACGAAATCGAAATTCACCGGCAACTTTCCAAACCCGCTGCCAATTTCGGGAACGAAAGCGGCATTGATGAAGACGAGGAAATCATTCAGCAGTGTATCGAAGTGATTCGCAGTGAGCAAAAGGCGAGTGTCTCGCTGATGCAACGCCGCCTGCGCCTCGGCTACACGCGTGCAGCGCGCATCATGGACGAACTGGAAAATCGCGGTATCGTCGGTCCGAGCAAAGGTGCCGAGCCACGTGATATTTTGATTGATCTGGACGCTGGACAGCCGGAAAACAGCGCGTCATAGTGGGTAAATTTTGTCGGAATTATGCACTTCACAAAACGAGCGCACGCTCTGACACCAAAGCCTTCGATGACCTTCGGCTTGACCTTGAACGGTGCCAAGCTCTTTTCAGGAAGCCGCAGGAAGTAAAATAACCCTTTCATACCAGCAACAATCTGCTCACACACGACCTGCGGCAATTATGTTGCCAACTTGCGCTTGTGGCCGGCGGTAGATTGCGTAAAATAAAAAAACGCGCTTGGTGCGAACTATGAAAACTTTTGCGGAGCTGAATTTTCCGGGTAGGCTCATCGCCGTCGAGGGCCTCGACGGCTCCGGCAAGTCCACACAGATTTACCTGCTCAAACGCTGGCTCGAAGCCGAGGGCATCAAAGTTTATTTCAGCGAATGGAACTCGTCCGAACTGGTCAAGTCCGCAACGAGCAAAGGCAAAAAACGCGAACTACTCACGCCAACGACGTTCAGCTTGATCCACGCGACGGATTTTGCCGACCGCTACGAACGTCATCTGCTGCCGCTGTTGCGCGCGGGTTACATCGTGCTATGCGACCGCTACGTTTTCACCGCGTTCGCGCGCGACGTTGTTCGCGGCTGCCCGCCGGAATGGGTGCGCGGCCTTTACAATTTCGCCGCACAGCCCGACCTCACGATGTTTTTCAAGGCCGACTTGGAGGTGTCCCTAAACCGGATTCTCGAGGGCCGGCCGAAATTGAAATTTTTCGAGGCGGGCATGGATTTGCGGCTCTCGAACGATCCGTATGAAAGCTTCCGCATTTTTCAGGGACGCATTCTGGAGCAATACATGGCGATGAGCGGCGAATTCAACTTTGTCGTGATGGACGCCAATCAACACGTGGAAAAACAACAAGTGCTCGTGCGAAAATTGGTGAGCGAAAAAATCAACCTGGCAAAATTCAAGCGCCGCAGCCCGTTACCTCTGCCGCCAGCGATTCCGCCGGCCGAATTGAAAACAAAGGAACCGGAGGAGGATGTGGCCGCCGCATGAAAAAGGACTGGCGAAAATTTTACGGCCACGGCATTCCGCGCGTCCAGCTCGAAGACCTTGCGGGCAGGCTGATTGTCGTCGAAGGTGCGGATGGCTCGGGCCGTTCCACGCAAATCGCGCGGCTCGTGGACTGGCTCGAAACGAACGGCCATCCGACGGTGCAGGTCGGCTTGAAGCGTTCCACGCTCGTCAGTTCGGAACTCGAAAAGGCGCAGCATGGAAACATTTTGAGCCGGACGACCTTGAGTTTATTTTACGCGACGGATTTCGCCGATCAATTGGAAAATATCATTTTGCCCGCGCTGAAGGCCGGTTTTATCGTACTCGCCGACCGCTATATTTACACGCTCATGGCGCGCGATATGGTGCGCGGCATGGACGAGGCGTGGCTGAAGAATCTTTACGGCATCGCGCTCGAACCTGATGCGGTGTTTTATCTTTCCGTCGAACCGCAGGAACTTGTGCAGCGCAATCTTTCCAAAAACGCGACGCTGGATTACTGGGAAAGCGGCATGGATTTGGGATTGTCGCGCGATATGTTCGACAGCTTCGTGAAATATCAGACGGCGATGCAGTCCGCGTTCCGCAAGTTGCAGAAAACCTATGGCTTCACGATTGTGGACGGCAACCGTCACGTCGGCTCCATCACTAAGGAATTGCGGAAAAAAATCCGCGTGCTGCTGGCGGGAAAATAGAAATCAATTACCCGTCGGCGAATCTGCCGGCGCTGGAACAGTGGCGGGCGTCGGCAAATTCGGCGGCGCATTCGTGCCGGACGGCGGGCGGTGCAGCGCGCGGAATTGTTTGAACAGTTCTTCAAATTGCTTCCGTTGATCGGGCGTGAGTTGCTCGCGGATTTTTTGGTGCGCGTCTTGCATGACCGAGCGAAATTCCGGCGAAACGAGTTTCCAAAGATCGTGATTGCGCTGTTGCGCGTCGGCAATGATTTTTTCAATCGCCTTGCGCTGGTCCGGCGTGAGGTGCAGCACATCATCGAGTTGCTGCGCGAATGATTTGTTAAACATTACCGCGCGTGGCATCGGCAGATCAGGATCATGATTGCCGGCAGGCGGGCGGGGATTGCCCGGATGCGCGTATTCGACGTAATTAACCAGCAGGCCGCCGGTCATCACGCCCGCGCCAAAAATCACCACCGTGGCCAAGATGATTTTCCAGAAGTTCACTGCGTTTGATCGCTCTGGTCAACCGATGCCAAAAGTGTACTCTCGAAATTTTGTGAAAGGTCGTTGGACGCTGTGGCCGTCGTCGACGAATTGAAGAACGCCCAGGCACCGAGCAGCAGGGAAATGGCCACACACGAGACCGCCGCGCGCCAGAGTCCGCGCACCCACAAATCCAGATTTGCCGGCGCAACGCGTGACGCGAGCAATGCCGTCATGCGCTTTTCAAACGCATACGGCACATGATAGTTCGGCACATTGGCGCGGGCCGCGGCAATCAACTTTTTATGGAGTTCAACAAGATTCATACACGCTTCGATTTTTTAGACGCTACCTTGCGGCGTCGGGTTACAAATACTGCTCTTTTGCAATTTTGGCGAGAATTTTTCGCATTTCGCCACGCGCGCGGAATGCCCGCACTTTCACCAGCGGCACCGACCAGCCCGTCAGTTCGGCGATTTCCTTCACCGAGCGGTCTTCGATTTCCAGCAGCGTGATGACCAGCCGCGCCGACGGCGAAAGTTTTTCCAGCACCCGCGCCACCAGCAATTTCGCGGCATCGGCGTTTTCGCTCGCGGTTTCCGGCGCGGTGACAAAACGTTCGAGCCAATCATTTTCCGGATCACTCAAATCGGAAAATGACGACTCGCGGTTGCGTTGGTGGCCGCGCAAAAAATCGTAGCACGTCCGCACCGTCATTCGCATCAGCCAATGCTCGAACGGCGCTTCGCCGCGGAAGCTTTTCAGTTTTTCGAATGCCTTGAGCCAGACTTCCTGCGCGATGTCCTCGACTTCACTATCACGGCGGGCATAGCGCCGCGCGGTGGCGAAGACACGCGGCGAGTATTTTTGCACGAGCGGCTCGAAGCTTTCGGCGTCACCTTGTAACACGGCGGCAATCAGTTCCGCTTCGGTTCGTTCCATTATTTTGCGAGTGTGGCGGAAAAGGCGGCGCGGCTAAAGTGAAAATCAATTCTTCAGAGCTGAACTGCCGGAAAAATTGGAGCGAGCGAAGGGATTCGAACCCTCGAC
>JBEKBA010000043.1:0-20416 GCA_050015635.1 Verrucomicrobiota bacterium | reverse complement strand
ATTGATTAGCGCCATCACATTCCCATTTCCATCAAATGCCGGGAAACAATTCGTCGTTGAAGAACCATAATAGCTGACCTCCAATAAACCACCCACACCACCCGCGCCTTGTGCTGAACCGCTCAAGTCACTGCCCCACATATAACTGCAAATAAGCGAACCGCTTGGATTTAATTCAGCAACCAAATTCCACCCGTCATACAGGAAATTATTCGTGCTCTCAGGCACATAAATCGAGCCATTGTTCGTGGACACAATCTTTTCAATTCTCCGTCCTTTTGAGTCATATGTAAAGGTCAATTGATATTGCGGCCCCACATTGGTGTTGACGGTCATGCCGATCAGACGATTTTCTCCATCCCAAGTATAAGCCCATCGTCCGTCATTCGTCAGGTTTCCGTCGGCATCATACCTGAAAGTTTCCGGCTCTTGTGCCACATACACATTGCCCGTCACCGAAGTCTGGCCCGTGGCGGCCGTGATGATGTTCGTCCACAGCGCGGATGAACTGTTGCTCATGCCCAGTTCATCCCGGAAATACTCCACTTTCCGATACGCCGTCTGGCCATTGACCGTCACGGTGTTCGTGGCGATGCTCACGCCCTTGATGTCTACGTAAGCGGGAATATTGCGGTTGGTCAGTTGATTGAGACTGTTGGCGTAATAATTGGCCAGCCGCAGATTCATGCCGTTCTGGTCGCCACCCGTCTGGGTTTGCGTGCGATTGCCGATGTTATCGAAGGTGTACTCAAACTGCTGGCCAGCCACCGGGGTTTCATCGCTCCAGTGCTTGCTGGCGCTGATAACCTGCCCCAGCGAATCATATTGATAGAGCCAGTAAGAACCGTCAACCAGATTGACCCGCGTGCGCTGATTGGCGGAATTGTAGGAATAATTGTAAGAAACCGTATTGGTCGCCGAGGAGGTGGACGAGATTTGCGTCAACCGGTTCAAATAATCGTATTGCATGTTCAATTCATTTCACTTTCGGTCGTCACTGGCCGGGCGTCGCCTTTCAGCGCGGCCATGACTGCGTGCCACGAAAGAATTGCGCATTTGACGCGGGCCGGATATTTGTGAACGCCTGCGAACACGGCGAGTTTGCCGACGTCGCCCACGACCCTGCCCGTCGTGACCATTTCATGCACCTGACTGAACATTTTTTCCACGTCCGCCTTCATTTTGCCTTTCGCAAATTCCGTGAGCAGCGACGCCGACGCCTTGGAAATGCAGCAGCCTGAACCGATGAAGCTTGCGTCCTTGATTTTGTCACCGTCCAGCGCGAGAAACAGTTTCAACTGATCGCCACAAAGCGGGTTGTGGCCTTGCGCCGAGCAGGTTGCCGCGGGCATCTCGCGGAAATTGCGCGGCTGCCTGCAATGGTCAAGAATGACCTGCTGATAAAGGTCGTTTAAGTCGTCGAACATGATTTCAACAGCCACAAAAGAACTGAAAAAGAAATCCGCCTTTGTGTTCTTCGCGTTCTCCCGCGGCTAAATTAATTTGCGGTCAAATGCGGATTTGCTTCCAGCCGGTCCCACACGATTTTATCCAATTCGACGCGGACGGAATCGTGCTTCACGCGTTCGATGATTTCACCCGCGAAGGCGTGAATCAACATCCGCCGTGCCGTGGGCGTGTCAATGCCGCGCGAACGCAAATAAAAAATGCTCTCGTCATTCAACTGGCCGATGGTCGCGCCGTGAGTGCATTTCACATCGTCGGCGTAAATTTCCAATTGCGGTTTCGTGTCCGCCGTTGCGTCGTCGGAGAGCAAAAGATTTTTGTTTGTCTGTTTCGCGTCGGTTTTCTGCGCGAGGGGATGAACGTAAATACGCCCGTGAAAAACGCCTTTTGATTTATCGTCGAGGATGCCGTTGAAATACTCGTGGCTGGCACAGTGCGGCTGCGCGTGTTCGACAATCATGTGATGATCTGCGAGTTGCTCGTCGCGCGTCAGGTAAAGTCCGTTCAAAATGCACTCGAGGCCTTCACCCGCGAGCTTCGCGCGGATGTTGTTGCGCGACAGTTTTGCGCCGAGCGCAAATGAATGGATGCTGACGTTGCTCGCGCGACCAAATTCGCCGGCAATGGTCGCGATGTGAAATGCGACCGCCGCTTCGTCCTGAAGTTTGACGTGTTCGACAAAAGCATTTTCACCCACGACAATTTCCGTGACGGCGTTCGTGAAATACGCCGCGTTGACCGTGCTGAGGTAACTTTCCACGACGGTCAATTTGCCGTTCGCCCCGGCGATGATGAGATTGCGCGGAAGAATCGTCTCACCGGAATTTTTAGCGGACGAAATGTAAATGAGTTGAACCGGTTCGGCGACTGCAACTCCAGCCGGAACGTGAATGAAAGCGCCGCCGGTGAAAAACGCCTGGTTCAGCGCGGCAAAAGCGTTGTTCGCCGTGTGCGCGTATTTGCCGAGATGTTTTTCGATGAACCCCGAATCCTGCGCGAGCGCGGCGGAAAGATTTTCAATCCGCACGCCCCCTGAAACCGGCTTGATGCTGGAAAGTTCCGCCGAGAAAAATCCATTCACGAACACGAGGCGATGGCCGGAAATTTTGGCGAAGGCGGATTTTTTAATGGCTTTGATTTCCGCGCCGTTGACGACGGCTTCGCGTGCAGGACAGAACGGCAGTTGCGCGATGGGCGCGACGTTCGTGAAACGCCAGTCTTCGTCGCTCAATTTCGGAAAACCGGATTCAATGAAGCCGGCCATGCCCGCCTTGCGCAGCGGCAGCAGCCATTTCGGCTGCCCGGCTGATTCCAGGCGATCGAAATGTTGCACGATCGGTTCAACCGCATTGCCTGAATTGTTTTGCGTCATATTCAACTTTCCATCGAACGGACATTTTCCCATGCAATCAATCTTTGTGCAAGTCTGGACGCACTTGTTTTTGGGCACGGAACTGGCAGCCTGTCAGCCGCATGCTCACGCAAGACGATATTAAAAACGCGCTGGCCACCGTGAAATATCCCGGTTACTCGCGCGACATCGTTTCCTTCGGACTCGTCAAGGAAATTTCCACTGCCAACAGCGCGGTCAGCGTGGCGATACAGTTGACCTCTCCAAATTCTGAAGCCGCGCAGCAAATCAAAACTGAATCGGAACGCGTTCTAAAAAATCTTCCCGGCGTTAATCAGGTCCACGTCGAAGTGCGGCAACCAACGGCTGGACAACCGGCTGGCGGAACCAATCCGTTTGCCAATCAAACCCGTGTTCCGGGCGTGAAACGTGTTATTGCCATTGCCAGCGGCAAAGGCGGCGTGGGCAAATCCACTTGTTCGGCGAACATTGCCTGTGCGCTCACACATTTGGACGCGAAGGTTGGATTGCTCGATTGCGACATTTATGGACCAAGCATTCCGTTGATGATGGGCGTTCACGAAAAGCCGACGGTCAGCGCCGAAGAACGGCTCGTTCCGCCGATCGCGCACGACGTGAAAGTGATGAGCATTGGACTTTTGCTCACGGACGATCAGCCGGTGATTTGGCGCGGGCCGATGATTACAAAAACGATCCGGCAATTCCTCCTTGCAGTTGAGTGGGGAGATTTGGATTTTCTGCTCGTGGATTTGCCGCCGGGCACCGGCGACGCGCAGCTTTCGCTCTGCCAGACCGTGCCACTTGACGGCGGCGTCATCGTGACCACACCGCAGGAGGCGTCGCTTGGTGTTGTGCGCAAAGGCATCGCGATGTTCAACAAAGTGAACGTGCCAATTCTAGGCATAGTGGAAAACATGAGCTACTTCACCACGCCGAACGGCGAGCGTGTGGAAATTTTCGGCCACGGCGGCGGCAAGGCCGAATCCGCGCGGCAAAAAATTGCATTCCTCGGCGAGGTGCCGATCTTCACTGAAATCCGCGAAGGCGGCGACTGTGGAATGCCGATTGTGGTTTCAGCGCCGAATCATCCGGCGGGAAAGGCGTTCATTCAAGTTGCCGAAACACTCCGGGAAAAATTAGGGTAAAGTTTATGAGTCTGATCTGGTTCAGTTTGCCCGACCGACGATTGCGCAAAAGTCAAGGACATGGAAATCCAACCTTCAACTCGACAAAATACTTGTGAAGTTCGAAAGTGCGGGAGATTTGGAGTGAACTATTTAGCTTAACGCCCTTATTTTCAAACAGTTTCAGCGGTTCGGATTTGTATTGCCAATTTGGCCGCGAAGATTTAAGGTGGGTTTTACAACTATGTCGAACGCTGCAAAAGATTCATCATCGGCGAGCGATTTACTGAAGAACTCTTCGCTGTATCGCGAGTTTCAGGCCGAGCGTGAGGAAATCCTCCGGCACAAGTGGATCGAGTCGGAAAAGGTCGGTCGCGACATCGGCTTCGAGCAGGCGCTGACGGATTGGATCATCAAGCACCGCTCAAGCTGGCGTAAAAACCGCCAAGCCGCCGCCTCGAATTGAACAGACGAGAATTTGTTCCTTTAAGGCAGCCCTGCGAGGTTGCGAAGGAAAATATGAACGCCAAACGCATAACGCGAACCGGCTCCGCCAGGCGGAACGGGTTCGCGGTTTTTTATGCCTGAATTCACCGTCATCCTCGATGCCGGCGCCATCCATCGCGCGCTCACGCGCATCGCCCACGAAATCGCCGAACGTGATGAAAACAACTTAGAGGTCGTGCTGGTCGGAATTCCAACCGGCGGCGTGCCGCTGGCGGAACGGCTCGGAAAAATTCTTGCGGAAATCTGGAAACGCTCCGTGCCGACCGGCAGCCTTGATGTCTCGATGCACCGGGACGATCTGGATCAACGTGCCGCGCCGCAAATTCATCCGACCGTCATGCCGTTTGACGTGACGGGCAAAACCGTCGTGCTGGTGGATGACGTGCTGTTCAGCGGTCGCACCACGCGCGCGGCGATGGACGCGCTGAATGATTTTGGCCGGCCAAAGAAAATCCAACTGGCAGTGCTGGTTGACCGCGGCCATCGGGAGCTGCCCATCAAGGCGGATTTTGTCGGGAAAAATGTGCCAACGGCGACAAACGAAAAGGTTCGTGTACGGCTTGGCGAAAAGGACGAAGTGATTCTGGAAAGAAAATGAGCTGGAACCACAGACATCTGCTCGACATCGAATCGCTCACAGCAGATGACATCATCACCGTACTCGACACGGCGCGCGCGTTCAAGGCCGTCGGCGAGCGCACCATCAAGAAAGTTCCGGCGTTACGCGGCAAGACGGTCGTCAATTTATTCATCGAACCGTCCACGCGCACGCGCATCAGCTTTGAGCTGGCCGCACAACGGCTGACCGCAGACATTGTGAATTTTTCCGCCGAGTCGTCATCGTTCAGAAAAGGCGAGACGCTCAAGGACACCGCGCGCAATCTTGAAGCGCTCAATGTTGATTTCATCGTCATCCGGCACAGCGCATCGGGCGCGCCGCATTTTCTGTCGCGCGTGGTCAACGCCGGCATCATCAACGCCGGTGACGGCGCGCACGAACACCCGACGCAGGCGCTGCTCGACGCGTTCACCATCCGCGAGCGAAAGGGAAAAATCGCCGGACTGAACGTCACGATTCTGGGCGATATTCTTTACAGCCGGGTTGCGCGTTCAAACATCCGGGCGCTGACGAAACTGGGTGCGAAGGTGACGCTTTGCGGCCCGTCCACGCTCGTGCCAAAAACGTTTGAGCAAATGGGTTGTCGCGTGACTTACAACGTAGATGAAGCGATTCGCGAGGCTGACATCATTCATTTGCTGCGCATCCAGCACGAACGCCAGCGCAAAACGATGTTTCCGGGCATCGGCGAATACACAAGCCTTTTCGGCCTGAACCAGGCGCGGCTCGCCGAAACCAAATCCGACGCGCTCATCATGCATCCCGGCCCGGTCAATCGCGGCGTGGAAATTGACAGTGAAATCGCCGACGGCAAACGTTCACTAATTCTGGAGCAAGTAACGAACGGTCTGGCCGTGCGCATGGCAGTTTTATTTCTGTTGAACGGCGGCAAAGGCCCGCAGGAAGTGATGTAGAGTTGGAGTTCAATTCCACCTGTCGAATCAGCGGTTACCGCAGTTCGCGCCTCGATTGTGGCGGATTCAAAGAGAGAAAAATGAATCTAAAACGAGTAAGCATATCAAATGCGTCACGAGCCAATTGAGTTTCCGATGCGGGGTCAGACGTGCAGCAGTTTGATTTGTTCGCTGTCCTTCGTGACAGATTCACCGAGCGTTTGCGCCTGCCGACGGCGGCGTTCGATGATGTGTTTGTCCAAAACCGGATCGTAGGGCACGGGATAATTTCCGTCGTAGCAGGCCATGCAAAACGATTCTTTCGAGAGGCCGGTGGCTTTAACCATGCCGGTCTGCGAGAGATAGTGCAACGAATCGGCGTTCAGGTATTTACGAATTTCGTCCACACTGTGATTGGCGGCCATGAGTTTGCTGCGGTCGGGAAAATCAATACCATAGACGCACGGATTTTGATGCGGGGGGCAACTGACGGCGACGTGAACTTCCTTGGCGCCCGCCTCCTTGAGCGTCTTCACGCGCGTCTTGCACGTCGTCCCGCGCACAATCGAATCGTCCACGATGACGACGCGCTTGCCCTCCACCAGCGAGGAAATGAGATTTAACTTCACGCGCACGTCGAAGTCGCGGATCAACTGGGTCGGCTGCAAAAAGCTGCGTCCAACGTAGTGGTTGCGGATGAAGGCCATTTCGAACGGGATGCCGGATTCTTCCGAATAACCGAGCGCCGCGCACACGCCACTATCCGGCACCGGAATGATGAGGTCGGCAGCGACGGAATGTTCGCGCGCGAGCTGGCGTCCCATTTCCTTGCGCACATTGTAAACACTGCGTCCGCCAATCACGCTATCGGGCCGCGCGAAATAAACGTATTCAAAAATGCAGAAGGCGCGCCGACGGTGTTCGGGAAAGGCCTGCAGGCTGATCAGACCCTTTTCATTGATGATGACGATTTCCCCCGGCACAACGTCCCGGACAAATTCCGCGTGAATTTGATCAAACGCGACGGATTCGCTCGCGAGCACCCACGCCCCGTTCACGCGGCCAATCGAAAGCGGACGAAAACCGAACGGATCGCGCGCACCGATCAACTCTTTCTCCGTCATGATGACGAGCGAATAGGCGCCCTCAATGCGCCGGAGCGTCTGCACGAGCGAGTTTTCGACGCCGTTGAGGGTCGGCTGGGCGAGCATCATCAAAATGATTTCGCTGTCCACGGTCGTCTGAAAAACCAGTCCGTTACTTTCGAGTTCGTCCCGCAGTTGCGCGGCATTCGTAAGATTGCCGTTGTGCGCGACGGCGATTTGCCCGCGCATACAATCCACAGTAAGCGGCTGCGCGTTGCGGAGATTGGAAGTGCCGGTCGTCGAATAGCGCGTGTGGCCGATGGCCAAGTTGCCGACGAGATCGTGCAGAATTTTCGGATCAAAAACCTGGGGCACGAGACCCATGCCGTGATGTTTGAAAAATTTTCCGTCGTGACAGGTGACGATGCCCGCGCTTTCCTGACCACGATGTTGCAGCGCATAAAGGCCGTAGTAAGTCAATTCGGCGGCGTTCGGATGGCCGAAAATGCCGAATACACCGCAATAATGTCTAGGATAGTCTTGCATCGCGCCTACGTCTGATTCTCACAGAAAGAAATCCGGCACGCAACCATAACCAAAAATCGTGCGGATTAAAAATCACGGTTAAACCTGCACAACGGCAATTATTTTCACCGGCATTCCGGCAATCATCGCAGGTTTTATGAAAGGTTTATAAATTCGCACCCAAATAAAGCGTGGATTTTTCCTTTAACTCCTTCGGGACGCGCTTGGGTTTGTTGTTCAAGCCGGTGCAGGCGTGAAAGGTCGATGCTTCGAGAACCAGCTTTCCGTCCTGGTTTGTGACATGGTGGGCGAAATTGAGCCGTACGCCTTCCATCAAAGTCGGCCAGACTTCAATCGTCAGCAAATCATCGTAACGCGCGGGTAATTTGTAGCGGAGGCGGCATTCGATGACGGGAAAAATCGTGTCGCGTTCCTGCCATTCCAAAACGGTCGAACCGAGCGAGCGTATGAATTCACCGCGCGCGGCCTCGAGCAAATCAAGGTAGCGCGCGTGGTAAATGTGATTGCCGACGGTGCATTCGGCGTAAGTGACGCGGTGCAGGTGGCGAAATGGTGCGGCCATGCGCGCAGCGTAAAGATGTGCACCGAAAGTTCAACTTTGAAAATCCAAGTTGCGCGGCCAGCTTTTAGGGTTATGTTGGCAGCGTGAACAGGCGCGAGCCGTCCACTTGCGAATCAGGTTTTTTGCATTATTGTTTTCGACATGGCTATAACCAAAGTAAGTTCCACAGTGCATTTTGTTTCGCGGCGCTCACCGGTGAGCGGACGGGGCGACGCAGCCAGCGGCGATTGGGTGCCCAACACAGATGTCTATGCCACCGACACCGGCCTCGTGGTCAAGGTGGAATTGCCCGGCATGAAAAGCGAAAACCTCGAAATCACCGTCGAGGGCAACCGACTGCGAATTGCGGGAAACCGTCCTGACTGTTGCCGTGCGGCGAATTGCAGCTTTCTGGTGATGGAGATCAACTACGGGCCGTTTGAGAGCGTGCTCGAATTGCCACCGGGCTTCGATTTGAGCCAGGCCAAGGCGATTTACGTGAATGGCTTTCTGCGGATTGACGTACCAGTGGCACATCAATCCAATTCCAAGACAACCAAGGTGCCGATTGCCGAGGGAAATTGACCGCGCGCGAATCTTTTCCAGCGCGGCGGCATTTAACTTGCGGTAAGAGCGACAATGACTTCGCCGGAGACAGAATTTGTCAGCATTCTCGGCGCCGCCGAAAAATCGGAGGTGCCGCGCATTTCGTCGCGTTCACTGCCGGACAGCCTGCCCATTCTCGGCCTTTCGGATATCGTGATTTTTCCCGGTGCGGTCGTGCCGCTGCTTGTCGAAACCGGGCCAAGCCTCAAGCTGATTGATGACATCGTGGCTGGCGACCGACTGTTCGGCGCGGTACTGCAACGCAAACCGGAAATCGCCGAGCCGCTGCCCGAAGATTTGCACGAAGTCGGCTGCGTTTCGCGCCTGTCCAAAATGGTGAAATTTCCCGACGGTACCGCGCGCGTGCTTGTCGAAGGGCTGTGGCGGATTCGCCTGAAAGACTACGCACCGCCCGCGCCGTATCTGCGCGCGAGCTACGACCTGCTGCGCGATGAAACCGAGAACTCGATTGAACTACAGGCGATGCTCCGCAACGCGCACAAACAGTTCGAGGAAATTGCCAAGCTGTCCACGGCGCTGACGGATCAGATCAAAATCGCCGCGCTGAACACCGAGCATCCCGGCCATTTCGCCGACCTCATTGCCGCGAACCTGAATTTGAGTCTCGAAGACCGGCAAAAGCTGCTCGAAACGATTTCCGTCCGCGAGCGCCTTCAAAAACTTCTGCCCCTGCTCAACCGCGAGCAGGAAGTTTTGACGTTGAGTTCAAAAATTCAAAGCGACGTGGCTTCTTCGATCGCCAAAACCCAGCGTGATTTTTTCCTGCGCGAACAAATGCGCGCCATCCAGCGCGAACTGGGCGAAGGCGAACAGGGCACGGGTGAAACCAAAACGCTCCGCGAAAAAATCGAGCAGGCGGCTTTGCCGCCGGAAGCGCGCAAGGCCGCCGAGCAGGAACTTGAACGCCTGCAGCAAACGCCGCCCGCCGCCGCGGAATATTCAGTCGCACGGAATTATCTCGATTGGATTTTAAGTTTGCCGTGGGAAAAGGAGACCGAAGACAAGCTGGATTTGAAAGCGGCGGAAAAAATCCTGGATGAGCAGCACTTCGGCCTGACTAAAATCAAGGACCGCCTGCTCGAATTTCTGGCGGTCATCAAACGCCGCAAACAAATCAAAGGCCCGATTCTTTGCCTGGTCGGCCCGCCCGGCGTGGGTAAAACGTCGCTCGGCAAAAGTGTAGCTGACGCGCTGGGACGCAAGTTCGCGCGCATTTCACTCGGCGGAATGCGCGACGAAGCGGAGATTCGCGGCCACCGGCGGACTTACGTTGGCGCGATGCCCGGACGAATCATTCAAACGCTGCGGCGCGTTGAAAGCCGCAACCCCGTGATTCTTTTGGATGAACTCGACAAAGTCGGCGCGGATTTTCGCGGCGATCCGGCTTCGGCGCTGCTCGAAGTGCTCGACCCGGCGCAAAACTACACGTTCACCGACCATTACCTTGATCTGCCCTTCGACCTGTCGCGCGTACTGTTCATTGCGACCGCGAATTGGCTGGAGCCGATTCACGCCGCGCTGCGCGACCGGCTGGAGGTCATCGAATTGCCAAGCTACACCGAATCGGAAAAATTACAGATTGCCAAACGCTACCTCGTTCCGCGCCAGATCGAAGAGCACGGTCTCACGCGGCGGGATGTGAAATTTACCGACGCCGCGCTGCGCAAACTCATCCGCGAATACACGCGCGAAGCCGGCGTGCGCCAGTTGGAACGCGAAATCGCCGCGCTTTCGCGCAAAGCCACACGCAAAATCATTTCCCGCAATGGCGAGGCCGCGACGGTGAAGCTGGACGCCGAGCACCTGCAGAATTTTCTGGGATACGCGCCGTTCGTTTCTGAAACGTCGGAAAAAATCACCGAATATGGCATCGCCACCGGCCTCGCGTGGACGCCGGTCGGCGGTGAAATTTTATTCATCGAAGCGACACGGATGCGCGGGCGCGGAAGCCTGCTATTGACCGGTTCACTTGGCGACGTGATGAAGGAAAGCGCGCAAACGGCGGCGAGTTATCTGCGCAGCCAGGCGAAAAAACTCGACGTGGATTTGAGTGATTACGGCAAATTTGATGTTCATATTCATGTGCCGGCAGGCGCAACGCCGAAGGACGGGCCCAGCGCGGGCGTCGCGTTGGTTATCGCGCTGGCATCGTTGCTGACAAAACGCCGCGTGCGTTCTCAACTGGCGATGACGGGCGAAATCAGTCTGCGCGGGCGCGTGTTGCGCGTCGGCGGCATCAAGGAAAAACTGCTGGCGGCGACGCGTTACGGGATCAAGGAAGTCATTTTACCGGAGGGAAACAAATCCGACTGGCTGGAGGCTCCGGCGGAAGTCCGTTCCAAACTCAAGGCGCATTTTGTCCGGCAGATTGCGGATGTTCTTCGCCTCGCGCTGGAACCGAAATGAAGTTCCGATTGGCACCGGCCGCGTTGAGTTTGCTGGCTGCGTCCAGTGTGTTCGCGGCAACAACAAATGATTTGTCCGATGCGGAAATTCAGGGCCGCCAGCTTGCGCAGCAAATTTTGGAGCAACAGCCAGCGGAAGATTCTACCAACACCGGCGTGTTGAAAATCAAAAACGCGAAAGGCAAAACTTCGGACATTCCGATAAAATTTGCGGTTATTATTACAGCCACAAACTGGTTAAGCGTTTACGAGGGCATAGAAACCAATTCAGGCGCAGGAGACAAATTGTGGATCATTCATCGAGAATCGTTGCCGAATAAATACGCGGTTGTGCATGTGTGTGGGATGGGGCTTACCTTTTCTGCTCTTGATGATTGGGGCGTTCGACCTTTTTCGGACGAAGGCGAAATGATAACGCCGTTTTCCCAATCGGATTTCTGGGCGGTTGACTTGGGTTTGGAATTTTTTCACTGGCCGGAGCAGAAAGTTTTGAAACATGAATTGCGCCGCAGCCGTGCCTGCACGGTTTTGGAAAGCACAAATCCAAACCCGTCCGCGAACGGCTATTCGCGCGTGGTTTCGTGGATTGACAATGAAACGCTCGGCATCATCCACGCCGAGGCTTACGACACAAAGAGCAAGTTGCTAAAGGAGTTCGATCCGAAGTCATTCAAGAAAGTAAACGGGCAGTGGGAATTACAGGAGATGGAAATCCGCAACGACCAGACCGGCTCACGCACGCGACTGGAATTTGATGTGAAAAAGGAGTGAGTTGTTTGGGAACAAGTCAGCCGGTCGGGCACTTGACATCGGGGAATTGGCGGCACAGTCTCACCGCCATTGGTATGAGCAAGATATTTCGTCTGCATTTTCTGGTCGTGTGCGCCGGTTTTGTTTTTGGCGCGCGAATTTTCGCTGCGGAAACAAATCCGGTTATTTCACCCCAAATGACGGACATAACGGCGCAAAACGCGGCGAACGGTTATCTGTTGATTCAGGAACAGCTTCACGCCACGCAACTGGCCATCGAAAACAATCGTCAGGCTGCCGAGGCCGAGGCCAAGCGCAACGCCGACGAAATGGCCGCGCGCATTCAGATGCTGGAACAAACCATCGCCACGCAGCGAGCAAGCGACACCGAAGCGACACAAAGAATCCAGCAACTCACACTCTTGCTGGCGGGCGTTTTTGGACTGGTCTGTCTGGCGGTCATGCTGTTGATGGCCTACCTGCAATGGCGCGCGGTCACGCGGATTGTCGCTCTGGCCGCGTCCCAGTCAACGGCGTTTGGAAGCGGCCGCCCGTTACCCGCGCTGGACACGGGCGCCGCCGTGGAACAGTTAAACACACGATTACTCGGCACAGTGGATCGTCTGGAAAAGCGCGTTCTTGAATTAGAACAGGCTGCGCGCGTGCCGCTGGCCGGGAAAAATTTGTCCGGAGCGCTTGAACACAAAAACGGAGGGGCAACGGCGGCGGATGACCTCGAAGAATGCGTTACCAATCTGATTGCCGAAGGCCAGTCGCTGGTTGACGCGCGCGCGCTGGAAAAGGCACTGGAATGTTTTGACATGGTGCTGGCGATTCAACCACAGCACGCAGAGGCTTTGGTGAAGAAAGCCAGCGCGCTGGAAAAATTGGACAGACTCGACGAAGCTTTCGCCTGTTACGACCTTGCGATTGCGGCGGACAGCTCGCTGGCCATCGCCTACCTTCACAAAGGCGGGTTGTTCAACCGGCTGGCGCGTTACGACGAAGCGTTGCAGTGTTATGAACAGGCCTTGCGCTCGCAGGAAAAAAAGACTGTCCGGGAGAAAGCCACGGCTTGAGGCGCACACGCGGCCTTCACCACAGAAATGACTTTTGCCCGCCGCACATTTGGTCGCCCGACCAAAGCGTGACGCGCCAGGCAACGATGCTGCCGAAATTTTTGTAATCCGCGCCCCGCAACACCAGCGAAGTCCAATGGCGGAAAAATTCCGGCGTCACTTCCTGTTCCAGCGTGATTTGGCGCGGCAGATTATTTACGCCAACGCCACGCAGTTCCACGCGTAATTTCAATTTTACGCCGCCGCCGTTCGACGCCTTCCACAAAACGTCAAAGCGGACGGCGGAGATTTCGTTGGTGTGCTGGCGGAGATAGGCCTGATAAGCGTCACGGTCGTACAGGCTTGGGGAAATCGCCTCGCGGCCTTGAAGGTCGAGGAACAGCGGCAGGACTTTGACGATGCGACCCGTCACGTTGTCGGACGCAACCGCTGCCGACAGCGAACCGAGCAGAAGTAAAATCATTAAAAGCCGCCGCATAGCGAAACGATAACTTTCAGCACGGCAAATTCAATCTGATTCACG
Organism: Verrucomicrobiota bacterium; assembly: GCA_050015635.1. Lineage (GTDB taxonomy): Bacteria > Verrucomicrobiota > Verrucomicrobiia > Limisphaerales > UBA11358 > UBA11358. The sequence goes on along the minus strand of JBEKBA010000043.1, from coordinate 6,878 downwards.
CCGTCACTTCCAGTAAAAGCTCAAGACCTGGATGTCGGTCGGTGAATTGCGAAACAAGATGGCGACGTATTCGCGTTTGTAATCGTTGATTTGCGCGGTAATGTGGACTTCAAACGTGTAACTGCGCGTGGTGCAAACCCGGATGAGCTGCCGGACGGTTTGCGGGTTAACGCCGATGGCGGCGAGTTGGTTGACGCTTTGAAACGGCGTGTCATCCGACGTACCTTCGACACCATCCGGCCCGGCGCGTTGCTGGACGATGGCGGCGGCAGTCGCGGCATCCACGCCGGGAATCATTTGCAACACGTTCGTATCGGCGGTGTTGATGTTGATGTGGCCGGCGGAAACCGGCGTGAAAATGTCCACCAACCCGAACGGGTAATCGGGCGCCTCATCCGGCGAAGTCCCAAGACCGAGTTTGTGTTGAAAGATTGATGGCGCGTGATTTGTCGCATCGCTGCCCCAATACATTTCCGGCGTCACACCCCTGACTTGGAGCAATTCAGACAGGTCGTCAATCGGCGCGTTCTTGGCATAATACGGCGGCGTTAACGACTGGTAATAATCACTTTCAGCGCCAGCGGTGCGTGGCGGGCCAGCCGGAGCAATCCAATCTTGAATCGAATCGGACACGACGGAAATATCGTCCGCGTCCACGCCCATGACAGTCAATGCCTGCTGCAACTCCGGGGTATTGGCCATGTTGATGTTCGCCTTGCGTTCGAGGTCAACGATTTTAATCGAAACCGTCCCGTCACCGACCTGATAATTGTCCAGCGAAATTCCAACCAGCGGACTGTTCGTTTCGCCGGGTCCGCCGGGTCCGCCCGCCCAGATTTGATTCAGCGAATCGTAAGGTTCGCCCGGAATCGCCATTTGCTCAGACAAAACATATCGTGCCAACTCCACGCCCGACCGTCCGAGCCAAAGCAGTTGCTGCTCGGAATTTGCGCGACGCGCCAGCGTCGTCTCAACCTTCATCGAAAGTGCGAATGCCGCCGCCATAATGGACAGCACCACGATTGCACACATCACGATGATGAGCGCGATGCCGGCGTTGGAATTTTGACGGGTAGAGAATTTCATTGTGGCCTCACGGTCCATTAAAAGAATTGCGCGGAAGAGTCGGGATATTTGGATGGTTTTGAACATTACCACCGCCGCCCGGCGTTCCATTTTGCAGCACGGACGGCACCATGGTCGAAGGAATCGCGATGACGCGCGTAATATCCAGTTCCGGCGCACCGCTGCTGGAATCATTTTTTTTGCCGCCGAGCGCAAGGCTGACGCGCACCATCGGCGGAATGGAATTGGTGTCATCCCATTCGTCCGTCCAGTCCTGTGCGTTCGGGTCCCAGCATTCGACGGCGAAACTTTTCACATTGCGCGCCAGCACCAGCGGAAAATTCTGCTCGTCTTGATCCAGATCCATGAGAATCGGACTTTGCCGCAGCACCAAATCATTTTCCGAATCCGACCCGGCTTCGACGGTGAAAGTCAGCCGACGCAGATTGAAGACACCGAACCGCCCGTTGCGCGGGAAATCGTCCGGCAGCCGCGCCACGAAACTCAACACCGGCGCGTCGCCGTTTTGCACGATGAAGGTATAATACTGGATGGACGCTTGAAACGACTGGATACACATGAGCGAATCTTCAATTGTCCGCACGGCGATGCGCTGGCGCTGGACTTGCGCCGCCGCCTCCTCTCCGGCTTTTGACGCGCGCAAAACGAGAGACCACGTCGAATAAATCGCCGCCAGCACAAGACTGAAAATCGTGATGGCGAGCATGATTTCAATCAGCGTGAACGCGCGACGTTTTGAATGTTTTCTCCAATTCATCATTTTGTCGTCGCTCCGTCGAGACTGCCCGCAGGTGAAGCGGGGCGGAAAAGCAGGATGCTCATTTTGGAAACGACCGGCTTGTCGCCGAAATCGTTCTGGACGATGAAGTCTACTTGAAAAAGTTTGTTCGTCTGCACTTCCCGAATGTCATAGGTCCATGTGTAGCCCTCATATCCCTTGCCGAGCAGTTCACTCAAGTCGCCTGATTCCTCGCCTTCGATCAGCGAGTTGGTCTGTGACAACTGGCCGGCCAGTTCGCCCGCGTCCACCATCGGCCGCTGCAATGCCCGCGCGCCCCGCAACGAAGTCGAAATGAGTGCGAGAATGGCGAATGACGCCGTGCAAAACAAGATGACGGCGAACATCACTTCCAGCAGCGTGAACGCGCGACGAATGGTTTGCCACTTGCCGGTTTGAATTTTCATTTCATCACCTCCACTGACGCCAGCGCGGTCGTCACTTCGATGGTGATTTTTCGCCACTGGTCGCCGGAATGCAACACCAGCGTCATTTCATCGCTCGTGCCGTTCGGGAAAAACCGCACGCGGGCTTCGTCCGCGTCCTTGTATTCCAGCAAATTGATGGCGAGCATTTCAATCGCGATGCTGTCGTCGAATTGCGCCGAGTTCACCGGCTTGGGTCCGGTGGCAGGCGTTGAAATGGCCGGCGGCGCATCTGATGGAAACAAATTGTCCGTTGAACTGGAAACCTGAACTGCACCAATTGTTATTTCACGCGCTTGCGGATGAAAAACAACCGTCACCGGCACGTCGTTTAATATTGCCTGGGCGCGCGCGTGGCTGCAAATTTCCAGCACGTCGTTGACTGCTTTGCGCATGGGGCTTTGGCGCATTGCTGTCAAAATCACCGGCACCCCCATCGCCGCGATGAGCCCGATGATGGCGACAACCACCATGATTTCGATGAGCGTAAACGCCCGTAAATTGACGCGGTGCGGCGTCATTATTGCCCCCCCGGACCCGTGCTGCCAATGCTGGAAATCATCGAGAACATCGCGCCCATCACGGCCACGAGCAGAAAACCGACCACCGCAGCCATGCCAACGATTAGTACTGGCTCAATCAAATTCGTCACGACACGGAGCGCGATGTTCAATTCATTTTCATAGGTCTGGGCCACATTGTTTAATGCCCCAGCCACATCGCCTGTTTCCTCGCCGATCTTCACCAAATCCACCATGAGTTGCGGGAACACTTTGCTTTGCGCCAGCGGCTGCGCGAGGGTTTTGCCATCCGTCACAGCGTCACGCGTTCTGGCTGTAGCCTCCTTGATGACATGGTTGGGAATAACCTGCTCGGTGATTTTGAGCGCGGTCAGCAGCGGCACGCCGTTTTGCAACAACGTGCAGAGCGTGCGCGCAAACTGGCCGTAAAGATTCAAGCACATCACGCGGCCCAGAAGCGGTGCTTTCATTTTCCATTCGTCAATTTTGCGCCGGCCGTTTTCCGTCGCTTGAAACCGCTTGAACAAAACCACCCCCACGATGATGACCGGCGGAATCACCCACCAGTAATGTTTGAACGCGTTGCTGGTTTGGATCAAAATTACCGTCATCGTTGGCAGCCGGACGGCACCCATGTCGCCGAACAGCGACATGAATCTTGGCAGCATGACGGTCATGAAAAAAGTGATCATGCCCACGCCCACACAACACACCAGTGCCGGATAAATCAGCGCCGAGGTGAATTTCGCCTGCACTTGCGCGAATTTCTCAAAATGATCCGCCATGCGCCGGAGCACGTCCACCAGCGCGCCGCTTTGTTCGCCGGCCTTTACCATGTTGATATACAAATCTGAAAATACGCGCGGTTGCTGGGCCATAGCATCGGACAGGCTCCGGCCCTCGGTCACTTCCTGCTTCAATTGGCGGCTCACTTCCGAAGGGATGCCCTTCGTCTCCAGATAAGTCATGCTGTTGAGCGCCGTGGCCAGCGGCATTCCGGCCTGAAGCAAATTCGCCAATTGCTGTGTGAACGTCGCCAGTTCCTGCAACTTCGGCTTACGCTTCTGTTGCAACTGCGCGCGCAATGTCGGCGGCAGAAACGACGCCAAATCCAGTTTTTGCCCCGCCGGTTTGCCGTTGACGACCGCGCCGCCCTTCCTTGCATCCACTGCGATGGGAAAAAGTCCGAGCCGCGTGATTTGCGCCAAAGCCGCCGGACGGTCGGTGACTTCGAGAACCCCCTCGACCAATTCGCCGCTACGGCGGCGCGCTTTGTAGGAAAACTCCGGCATAACTTGATCATTATCTAAAACCGTTGGCAGTCAAAAGTTTCCCGGGACTGTTATTTGCGCCTGCTTTGAGCACGGTCAATACTCTCATTTCTCTTTTCTTCGTCGAGCGGCCCGGAGATAGATACGAATCGTGCTTGACGCTCGCGGCATTTTTGATTGGACTGGCACCATATGAAGATGAAAATTTTCGCGGCCTGCCTCGGCATCGCCCTTGCAGCCGCCGGTTGCGTCAGCACGGTCAGCAACACAGAAACGATGGGTTTGCCGCTCGTGCGCGACAGTTTACAAGGCCGCTATCAACGGTCGCTGGACGATGTTTATCGCGCCGCAGTCACGGTTGTCAATAATAACGGCGTCCTGGTCACCGAATTCATTCCGCACGACAGCACCAACGCCGTGCGCTCACTGATGGGCAAGTTGAACCAGGGCAAAGTCTGGGTGCGCGTCGAAGCCGTGGATCCGCTAACGCCAGTCACGGCGGTCACGGTGCAAGTACGCACACATTATGGCACCGCGGATTTGGACGCGGCGCACGAATTGGAAAAGGAAATCGCGCTACAACTGGCGCGGTGAGCCGTATTTCAAACCGATGTTCTGTTCATAAACGCCGAGCTTAACAGTCGTCGTTTGTTGCTGTCCCTTAAGCTCAAGTTTCAAACGTCCAAGCCGGTTACGCGTGATTTCCGCCGCGGGCAGATCGGGGAACCGTTCCACAATTTTTTTCAGAGTCGCGCGGACCGTGTCGTAATCCGCACCGCCGTGAATTTGCAAATCCGCCAATAAATTCAACCAATGGACGATGTGTTTCGCCGGCTGTTCTGGTTCTTCAATCAATTGCTCCAATTCAAGCGTCGCCAAATCCATCCGCTGGTAGTGGCGCGCATAAATGATCGACAATTTTTCCCGCGCCTCCGTGTCGTGCGGATGCCGCTCCAGATGTTTCACGAAATCCGCCGCAAGTTTTTCGGGGTTGGTTTCAGCGGGAATCAAATGTTGGGACGAATTCAGCAGTCCGATATTTTTCACGCCTTCCGGCACGAAAACCGGCTGCCGGTCCTGCGCCACGCGTAATTGTTTTTCCGTTCCACTCAAGTGTGCGATGCGTTGCGCCGCCTGCAACGCCAAATTAGGGCGACTATCCCCTGACACCCCGTAGTTTTATTATGTATTGACATAACTCATTGATAATCAAGTGAATTTAATTGATAATAATGTATTGACAAAATAGGCCATTCATGTTAAATTGGTTGTGTAATCAAGATGGTTACAAACCACCTAGGGTTTCTAGGACGTGAAAAAAACACAGACAAAATTATGAAATCGAAATATCAAATCGGCTGGATTGGAATCCGGTCGTCTAAAATTGGCCGCTCGGCCAGACTGCTCAAAAATCAAGGCTGGATGAAAATTGGCCACGCTGAAATTAACAATCGGAACGGATTTAACTGGATTCGTCCGGTTCAAACCGTCGCGGATTTTAACTCGAAAGATTGGCGACAGTTGGCAGATGCCGGACTGGTCGGTCTGGCCATTTGGTTTTGTGACGCCCAATGGGGCAAAAACGCCGCGATAACAGATGTTCAGTGGCAGAATCGAGCCTTGATTGAATCTCAATTCAATTCTAAATTTCCGTCTGGCCGCCGATGAAATCTGAATCCGAAAATGTAAAGCCAGTTGGCCGCCCGCCGATTCACGGCGAGGCGGCGACTGGTCAAATCCAACTCCGCGTGACAATGGCGCGAAAAAATGCCTATGTCCGCGCCGCGAAGCCCAAAAAATTGACTGAATGGATTTTTGAAAATCTGGACAAGGCGGCCAAATACAATGAGTAGCTACAATTTCAAAGACTTCGACGCGCAGTTTCCAGACGATGCGGCCTGTTTGGACTTTATCTTCCGCGCTCGATTCTCCGGCCATGTCTGCGAATGTGGGAAGCGCGACTGCTTTCATCGGCGAACCAAACGTCGCGCCTATCAATGCGCCTTCTGCGGAGCGCAGATTTACCCGACAGCGAGAACAATTTTTCACAAATCCGAAACGTCTTTGAAATCGTGGTTCTTTGCCATTTTCCTTTTTGCCAAAAGCAAAAACGGAGTCGCGGCAAAAGAGTTGGAAAGGCAACTCGGCGTGACTTACAAAACCGCGCACAGAATGGGGCATCAAATTCGCCGTCTCATGGCTAGCGGAGGGAATTTGTTGGCTGGCGTCATTGAAGCCGATGAAACCTACATCGGCGGACGGCGAAGCGGCATGGGACGCGGCGCGGTTGGCAAGACGCCGGTTATTGGCGTCGTCGAAAGACGCGGTGAAGTTCGCGCAACCGTCGTCACGAATGTCACGGCGGGAAAAGCAATCGGCCACATTCGGCAGCACGTCGAGACTACCGCACAAGTGGTGAGTGACGAATCGCCAGTCTATAATTTCACGTCTAAATTCGGGTTCAAACATCTTCGCGTGAATCATAGCGCGGGCGAGTATGTTGTCGGTCGCGCCCACACGAATACCATTGAAGGATTTTGGGCACAGTTGAAGCGGAGCATTGACGGCACGCATCATTCCGTGTCGCGCAAATATCTTCAAAACTACGTCAACGAATTCGCTTTCCGTTACAACCGCCGCTTTGACGGCGAAATGTTTTCTTCGCTCGTTTCGCGGACTGGAATGACGGATTCGATGCCAGCCAAAGCAGCCGGAGAAACTTCGATTTAACTTTGTCCATGCGCTCATTTTATCAAATTAAAAACCGAGTTTTACGGGGCATGACGGGATACTCGCC
>JBEKBA010000042.1:0-20663 GCA_050015635.1 Verrucomicrobiota bacterium | reverse complement strand
CTTAATTAAAAAGACCCTGTAGATAAAGGGTTTACACGATTGTTCCAATGTTCCTATGTTAAAACCTCGTGCACCGATCTCCGTTTACGAAAAAAAGGTGGCTCCAAGGAGCCACCACAAGAAGCGTGTGGAGCCTTGGAGCCACACGCTGAAAAATATTTAAAGCCGTCTCGATCAACCGGAAGATATGTAACGCGCACGCCTTCTGTTTCCAACGTCCTGCAATACGTCAGCACCGACGAATGTTCGACAGCAGACGTAATGACGTGCCGCTTTTTCGAATTAGTGTTTAAAGCAGCGTGAATAGCAGCGTTGTTGCTTTCCGTGGCGCAAGACGTGAACAGAATTTCACGCGGATTTGCGCCCAATAGTTCCGCGACTTGTTCGCGTGCCTTTTCAATCACTGTTTTTAATTTTGATCCGAAGCGGTAGCTGCTTGAAGGATTACCCCAATCTTCGCAAAAAATGGACGCATCGCCTCAAAAATTTCGGGCAGCACCGGCGTCGTTGCATTGTTATCCAAATAAATCACAGGCGGTGATTGTATGTGTTTTTTATAATTTGCGGCAACTTTTTAGAAACCGCTAAAAAAATCTGAACATAAACAGATCAGAATTGCAAAAATTTAAGTTGTAATGGAGTGTATCTTACATGAAGCCAGCCAAACGGCGCGAAACGCGCAGAAAACTGCCCCGCATTCAGATGCCGAATGCAACAGAGCGCCTTCAAAAAGTTTTTGGGCGAAAAGTCATTTCAGACGAGGCGATGAGAAAAATTCTGGATACAAATCAAGCGAACTATTGAAAGCCTCTGACGCCTATTTCATTGCAATTATTTCAAGAAATAAAAGTTCGACGATTGCGGCAGCGATGAATAGAAATTCTCTGCGTGAATCGCCTTTCAATTTTATGGCTCGCTGCGCATCGTCAAGGTCGTTCCGCTCTGCGCGGCTTCCACCTTGACCATGCTCGCTGCGCCAAAACAAAACGGCGATTAGGACTTCACGCTGGAGTGTCGCAACCGCTCTTTTTTGCACAAAAAATGGTTCAAGTCCGTGCGCTTAAAGGTGCGGCAATTTCGTGTTGTTCAATCCAAAATCAAATGGGACGCCCTACTCCTAACGGTATTAGTCATTTTTCGTCTTGCAAAAAACAATTTTGACGGCAACGCGGCGGCAAATCTGCCGCCACAATGTTGTCTTGCCGATGGCAAAATCTGCGTCTTGCCAATTGCAAGCGCCTGTCTTAACCCCTTGGAAATTCTACACTTGAAAGTGGAGCCAATGGCCGGGATTGAACCGGCGACCGACGGTTTACGAAACCGTTGCTCTACCACTGAGCTACATTGGCTTTTCAGCAAACCAAATTCAATCGGCAGCGGAAACTCTTTATCAAGAAAACGTCCGCCGGTCAAACGATTAACAAATGATCAGTGCCGCATTCACACCCGCGACGAGCGCGTTAACGCGGGTTTGCAGCGGAAAATCCGATGGCGCTTCGAGTGTGTAACCGAGCCGCGCTTTTTGCGTGATGAGATAAAACGCTTCCGGCCAGTCGGGACGTTCATGCGGCAAAATGTTCGGACGCACGATTCCATTTTTCGCCAAACGCCCTTCGATGTTTTCAGACAAATCAATCGGACAAACTTTTTTTACGGCCTCAATTATTTTTTCCGCGAGCGATGGTTTGTTGTCCGGGTTTTGTTCGTAAAGATAAAAGCCATGCGACTCCCAGTCTTCATGCAGGCAAAGATAAAAATTAAATTTCGGCTGGCGTTCCAGCCATGCGATGTGCGCGCGGACTTCGGCGGAGTTGGGGTTGCGATAATCGCGGTTCAAATCAATGCCATCGGCGTTTTGGCGTTGGTTTAAAATGAAGCCGATGGGATTCAAACACGGAAACAAATAAATTTCCGCTCCTTCCGGCCAATGATTTTCCTGCAACAAGCGTAACGCCGTGAGCGGCCCGGCGGGTTCGTCGCCGTGAATGCCGGTGGAAATGTAAATCCGGCTTTGCTTTGCTTCGGCGCGACAAGTGCGGTGAAGTGCGAATAGTTTGAAATCTTCTGCGTCGTGAAAAATTTCCGAAATCCAGCCGTATTGCCGCGCCACCGTTTCGACGTCGCGCAGCACGGCGCGGATGTCAATCGTCTCGCCACGATAGCCGCCCTGATTTTTGCCGAGTCGCTGCATAATCATTATTCTTCTACTGATGTATTAATGGATTTGCCTGGCTCAACTCACTCCCTTCTTACATCCAACAATCACCAAATTATCTGCTAATTTGAATTTTGACAGAGCCGTCTCTATAGCTCGGTAACAAATCCGAATTGGATACATCCCCCGGGATTTTTTATAGGCGGTGGTGCGCTTTAGCAATTGCGAACGCTCTGCCCGCGTAACGGATTGTCCTTGGCCGCGGAAATCCTTCCAGATAACCAAAGGATTTAAGTGTGTGGATTTCAAATCCAAGACGGAAAATTCCCGCTCCACGAATTTTTTTAGTGTCTCTGGCGTAAAATAATTCAGGTGTTCCGCATAGACATAGCGATATTTTGATCCAAGTAGCCTGAAGGCCAGAGACTTCATATTCGGCACCAAAATGAAGCAAAGACCGCCGGGTTTAAGAATTAACGCCGCTTTCTTAAGAAATAATAGCGGTTCAGACAAATGTTCCATTACCGCCCAAAACGTCACCGCATCGAATCGCTCTTTAAAAGGATGATTCAGGAAATTTTCCTTGATGACCGGAATACCCATTTTTGCGGCGTGGTCAAGTGGAGCGCTGGAAACATCAGTTCCCTGAATTTGATAAGCATGAGGGTAGCGTTTTTTAAGCTGATACAGGAATGCACCAGAAGAACAGCCAACATCCAATAACAAGCCACCTTGGCAATGAGATCGAAACAGCCGTAATTCACGGTCAAAGCGAACATCTGAATAATCACTCTCAAGTTTTTCGGGAGAAAGATATTCGCTGCCTGCCTGGTCGTAAAAGGTTCCGCTTGCCATTTCAACCGGAACGGGGTTTGTATAAATCATGGAACAGCAGTCACAGTGAACGAGCTGAAATTCTCCTTTGAGAAGAAAGGGCCTGGCTCGCCGTTCACCACAAACCGGGCAGGCTCTATTTAGCAATTCAGTAGTCATCTTAGGCCATTCGACCCGTCGATTAACACCTGAAAAACTGCTTTTACTCGTGCAAGCCATTCTCTTATTTGAGATCGGATTGACCAAAAATCAATATGTTCTTCCCTGGCGCAGAAAGCTACTGAATCAACACCAAAATGTTGGCACAAATAAATTGAACGCGGAGCATGAAATGTATCGGTGACAATTATGACTTTTTGCAGATGATACACTTCCGCCGCTCGTCGGGCAGATTCCCAAGTTGTTTTCCCGTCGAAATCTAAAATCATGGCACTTTCTGGAACCCCTTTCTTCAGAAGCTGGTTTTTGATCTCTGAAACTTCGTCAAAACCCCGGTTGTTTTTATTACCACTGATTAGCAGGCGATTTGCTTTCCCTGATAAATAAACCTCCGCAGCGGCGTCTGTGCGACTGAAGAAGTGGAAGTTTGTGGAACCGTCAGGCCTCAATGGTTCGGTACCCATCACCAACCCGAATTCATACCGGGGCAGGTTTGAGATTCGAGTAAACATGCGGTTCTTGGCGAGGACAACAACATATAAGTTGATTGCCAACAAAATTGCAAAAAATACAACCGCGAAAATAACGAAGAACTTCCACCGCTTTTTCTTTTTTTGCTTATTTTGACGATTGGAAATCATGTCGGCCTAGTCGGACAAAATTATATGAAATTCACCACTTCCGGCTCGCATTTTTCATTTCCGCAGCCGCAGCCGGTTTCCTCCTGATCGCTAAAACCGTGGCTGTCCCAGCTTGGATCGAGGCCGAGGTCTTTGAGCATCTGCAAATCCTTTTCGACGGGCTGGTTCAGCGTGGTGAGATAGTTGCCGACCATGAGCGCGCTCGCGCCGGCCATAAAAATCATGCTTTGCGCGTCGCGCAGGTTCACGGTGCGTCCGCCGGCGATCATGATTTCCCGCCGCGGCAAAATGAATCGGAAGCACGCGATGGTTTTCAAAATTTCCATGACGGGCAGCGGCGGATTTTTTTCAAACGGCGTGCCGGGAATCGGATTGAGAATGTTGACGGGCACAACATTCGCGCCAATGGCTTTCAATTCAAACGCGAGGTCGCAGCGGTCTTCGCGCGTCTCGCCCATACCGATGATGCCGCCGGAACAAATCTTGATGCCGGCCTTCTTCAAGTAGCCAATGGTCTCAAGCCGGTCGTCGAATGTGTGCGTGGAGCACGTCTGCGGAAAAAAGCGGCGCGAACTTTCGAGGTTGTGGCCGTAACATTCGAGTCCGGCCTCCTTCAAGCGGTTGGCGACCTTTTGCGACTTGATGATGCCAAGCGAGGCGTCGGGCCGTGTCTTCCCGCCGGCTTTCAATTCGCGGATGCGGTCACAGACTTCGTCAAGCATCGGTCCTTCATTGAGACCTTTCCACGCGGCGACGAGGCCGACGGCGGTGACGGAATTTTTATTCGCCTCGTCTGCAGCTTCGAGGACCGGTTCGGGATCAACGAAGCCGTATTTGGGCGAGCCGGTCTGGTAAAACGACGATTGCGCGCAGAAACTGCAGTTTTCCGAGCATGCACCGGCCTTGGCGTTGACAATGGAGCAGAGATGAATCTTGTTGCCCTTGAAATGTTCGCGGATGCGATTCGCCCACGAGAGCAAATCCAGAATGTCAGCGGACGAATCGAGATTGAAAAACCACAACGCCTCACCGCGGGAAATGTGGCCGCCGTCCAAAACGTGTTCGCCAAGGGTGGAAATTTTCCGGTGATTCGTCGCGTCAACCAATTTTGCCGTCATGTTTGACAGCATAATGCCACAAACCGTTTGCGCAAGTGTTCCGCGAATTTATTCGATTACTTCGCCTAGAATGTTCTGGCGTGGAACCGGGCCGAAGGTGCGGCTGTCCATGCTGTTGTTGCGGTTGTCGCCCATGACGAAGTACTGGTCAGTGCCGTAGCAGATGAATTCGTTTTCACTTTTTTCGTAGGCATAAGTCGGCGTATGCGGCAGCAGATAAGGTTCATTCAGTCGCCGGCCGTTGACATAGACATTGCCGTCATTGAGGTAAATGGATTCGCCGGGCAGGGCGATGATGCGTTTGACAATGAGACCGCCGTCCTGCGGATCTTTGACGGCGACGATGTCCGTTCGTTGAGGTTTGCGCTCAAGGTAAATGCACCGGTTCAACCAATAATATCCCCTGTCAAACAGAGTGGGATACATGCTGGTGCCGGAAACTCTGACGGATTGAAAAATAAAATGACTGAACAGGAAGTAACTTAAAACTCCAAACACAATGACGGTTGAGAAGCTGCAAAATTGCCGGAACAACCAAGACCATGACAACCTCAAACGATAGTCCGCCAAAGAATGATAAACGGCGAAGGGAAGAATGCTTTGAGATGCCGCGCGCGTCATAAAATATACAACTTACAGAAGTAACAATAGCTATCCTGTTGAGTATTTGCAAGCAAAAAATTGATGCCACCTCCGCGCAACGGCTTCATTGAACCGGTGGGGGGACATGGGATGGATTCACCGTGTTCAAATAACCTGCGAGCGAGGCGATTTGCATATCGTTGAGTGGGCCACCGTCGGTGGTGGAAAACGCGGGCATGAGCGAGCCGGGTTTGCCGTGCGCGATCCAAATTTGCCAGAACTCGAAATTGGTAGGCGTTTTGAGCGCGTGCAAATCCGGCACCATCGTCGCGCGATGTTCGCCTTCGTGGCAAATGGCGCAAATGGTGTCGTAAAGCGCGTTGCCGTATTTGCCTTCGCCCGGCTTTTCATGGCAGGTTGCGCAGTCGCCGCGAAAAACCGCCTGCCGATCCACTTTTGCCATCGCCACGCCGTGGGCGCGGTCGGCATCGGTCAAAGTCGGAATCACCGGCGGCGAGATAGTGATTTTAACCAGAAGCATTTTGGAACCTTTGCCTGTGGAAACATTCACGGTTTTAAAGAGTATGCCGCTTTTTCCGGCGAGATTCACGGTCACGCCAATCTGACCGTTTGTGCCGGGCGCAATGATCCACGGCAACGGCGGCAATTTCGCCGTGGTGCAGCCACAGGATGGATGAACATTCAAAATGACAACGGGGCTGGCCGAAATGTTGGTGAAACTAAAAACAAAATCCGCCGTTGCGGCATTCGCGGCGACATTTGTTTCTTTCGACGTACCATCCCAAGCAAGAACACCATTCGCCAGCGGTCCCGATGCGTTCGCCATGTTTGGCACATAAATCGGCGGTGTGGTCACGGCGGCTGGCTTGGGTTCAACGCTTTCGTGATGCTGAACACAGGCCCCGGCAAGAATAACACCTGCAAATACGCACAGAAAAACGCTGCTCAATTTCATAAAAACATTCAGATGTTAAATTGTCGGTGTCATTTTGACGAGTGCAAATACGCCGATGCAAAGATAATTTTACGAACGGTTTAATGCGCTCAACACCGCCTTCACCGAAGCCAGTTCGATGTTCGTGTCCACGCCCGCACCCCAGCGAGTTTTGCCGCCGGCAGTTTTGATTTGAATGTAGGCAATCGCCGCCGCCGTTTCACCGGAACTCAAAGCGTGCTCGCTGTAATTTGTGATTTCAAAACGCGGAATGCCCGCCGTCGTGAAGCCGTGAACGAGCGCGGCCAACGGGCCGTTGCCTTCGCCGGAAAATTCAACCGGTCTGCCATTGCGCAATAATTTCGCGAGGCATTTTACAACGCCATTTTTGCTTTCCGTTTCAAAACTCTTGAGTTGCCACGGTGAATTGCGCTCGACATATTCGCGCCAGAACATTTGCTTGAGTTCCGCGCCGCTGACTTCACGCCCGAGTTTATCCACTTCATCATTCGCAATCGGGCCGAACTCGCGCTGCATGTCCTTCGGCAACTCGATGCCAAATTCGCTTTCGAGCAAATACGCGACGCCACCTTTGCCGGACTGCGAATTGACGCGAATGACTTCGCGGTATTCGCGCCCGATGTCCGTTGGGTCAATCGTCAAATACGGAACATCCCAAACATGCGATTGATTAACGTCCGCGCCAGTCAATGGCGGAACGGGCATTGAAAATTTTTCCCATTCCGCGAGCCCCTTTTTGATGGCGTCCTGATGCGAACCGCTGAACGCGGTGAAGACGAGTTCGCCTGCGTAAGGCTGGCGTGCCGGAATCGTCATGCCCGTGCAACGCTCATAAACTTCGATGATTGAATTGAGATTGGAAAAAACCAACTTCGGATCAATGCCGTGCATGTAAAGATTCAAGGCGACGGTGACGATGTCCAAATTCCCCGTGCGTTCGCCGTTGCCGAATAAAGTTCCCTCGACGCGATCCGCTCCTGCAAGCAAACCGAGTTCCGTCGCCGCAACGCCGGTGCAACGGTCATTGTGCGTGTGCAAACTGATAATGAGTGAATCGCGGTTCTGGATGTTCCGGCAAATCCATTCGATTTGATCGGCATAGACATTCGGCATCGCGACTTCAACGGTGTCCGGCAAATTCAAAATCATTTTACGTTTCGGTGTCGGCTGCCAAACGTCCATAACTGCCTCGGAAATTTCCCTGGCAAATTCCACTTCCGTCGCCGAAAAACTTTCTGGAGAATACTGGAGCATGACTTCCGTGCCTTTGAGTTGTGGCAAACGGTCTTTAATCCATTGCGCGCCGCGAACGGCGACATTAATGATTTCCTTTTTCGATTTTTCAAAAACGACGCGACGCTGCGCCGGTGAAGTGGAATTATAAAGATGAATGATCGCGCATTTTGCGCCGACGAGTGACTCGACGGTGCGTTCGATCAGATCCTCTCGCGCCTGCACGAGCACCTGAAGCCACACGTCGTCCGGCACGCGGTTTTCCTCAATGAGCCGGCGGTTAAAAGTGTATTCCGTGTTCGATGCGGATGGAAAGCCGACTTCAATTTCCTTGAAACCGATTTTCACGAGCGTCTGGAACAATTCGAGTTTCTGCGAGACGTTCATCGGCACGGCGAGCGCCTGGTTGCCGTCGCGCAAATCCACGCTGCACCAAATCGGCGCGTGTTTGATCTTTTCACCCGGCCAGCGCCGATCTTTCAATTCAATCGGCGGGAACGGACGATATTTTTTCGACGGGTCTTTTTGCATGGTTCTTTGACTTTCTAATTATTACCGTCCGGCGGTCTGGTTAAAACAAAAAACCCACCGCCTTGCCGGCAGTGGGTTGATAAAATCTCGTGAACGAATCAGAACCCGACTGCCACGCCGGTAAGCAGCGCGCCCAGTAGCAGGTCCAAATTCAAATTGCGATTCACAAAAGTAAAGTAGCGAAATGAACAGTGAACGTCAAACAGTTAGTTGGCGTTATATTTTCACCCAACAAACGCCGCGTGAACCGCCTTCGTCGCGGCTTCACCTTTGGCCAGATCAATCACCACGGAAATTTTGATTTCGCTTGTCGAAATCATGTCAATGTTCACGCCGGCCTGCGCAAGCGTTTCAAACAATTTTCCGGCCACGCCGGTGTGACTTTTCATGCCGACGCCGACGATGGAAAGTTTTCCGATTTTTTCGGCGGTAATGACCTCTTTGAAACCAATTTCCTTTTTCAGACTATCAATGACCTTTTGCGCCTTTAGCAAATCCGGTTTGTCCGTCGTGAACGAAAGATCGGTCGCGGGCGCGCCGCTGCCATGGCTGATGTTTTGGACGATCATGTCCACGTTCACCACCGCGTCGCCGAGCGCTTTGAAAATGCGCGCGGCCACGCCGGGTTTGTCCGGTACGCCGACGAGCGTGAGCTTGGCCTGATTTTTGTCGAGCGAAACGCCGCGCACGACGACGCCTTCCATGCTTTTGGTTTCTTCTTTCACAATCGTTCCGGGGTTTTCGTTTAGGCTGGAGCGAACTTCAAACACAACTCCAAAATTTTTGGCAAATTCAACTGAACGGCTCTGCATTACCTTTGCGCCAAGACTGGCGAGTTCGAGCATTTCATCATAGGAAATTTCCGAAAGTTTTTTCGCTTTCGGCACGAGGCGTGGGTCGGCGGTATAAACGCCGTCAACGTCCGTGTAAATCTGGCATAGGTCGGCCTTGAGCGCGGCGGCGAGCGCAATCGCCGTCAAATCCGAACCGCCGCGGCCGAGCGTCGTGATCTGGCCTTCGGGCGTTTCGCCCTGAAAACCGGCGACGATGACGACGTTGCCTTGTTTCAAAAATTCGTGGACTTTTTTCGGCGAAATGTTGTGGATTTTCGCCTTGGTATGCACCACATCGGTGACGATGCCCGCCTGCGCGCCAGTCATTGAAACCGCAGGCACATTCAGCGCGTGTAATGCAATCGCCGCAAGCGCGATGGTCTGCTGTTCGCCGGTCGCGAGTAACACATCCATCTCGCGCTCGCTCGGCAAGGGCATGATTTCCTTCGCCAGTTTGATGAGGTCGTCCGTCACGCCGCTCATCGCGGAAACGACGACGACGATTTTGTCACCCCTCGCATGATATTTCGCCACGCGGCGTGCGACATTTTTAATGCGGTCGGTGTTGCCAACCGAAGTGCCGCCGTATTTTTGAACAATCAAAGCCATACAAAAATTTCAGTATCTGCTTCAGCAAGGCAACATGGCAGTCGTTTAACAACTAGAGGCGCACTTCTCAATTAAATATTTCCTAAACTTCTCGTAATCCGCGCCCATGCGGTCGAAATCTTCCGGCAATTTATTCGTTGCTTCCATGGCGGCAGGCACGTCGGGTGAAAAGCCGATCGTCTTTTCAATTTCTTCGGGGAATTTCGCCGGATTCGCGGTTTCGAGAATCACTGCAGGCGCGTCGCCCAGCGGTTCAACATTGAGCCAATCTTGAAAGCCGCGCCACGCGACCGCGCCGTGCGGTTCAAGGAGCAATTGATATTTCGTCCAGACTTCCTGAATCGTCGCACGCGTGCGCTCGTCGGAAATCGAACTGGAAAACAAATCGCGGCGCATCGTGGCAAGGTCGGGCTGCTGATAAATTTTACCGGTCTCGTCCATGCGGCCGCCATACGCGGCCACGAGCCGCGCAAGATTGCTCGGATGGCCGACGTTCATCGCGTTCGAGACTGAGTTACGCGATGGGGAAATTTTTTCGTAAATGCCGTTCGCCAGAAAGCGTGGGAATGCATCATTGTCATTAACCGGCACGATGAGTTTTTTCACCGATAAACCCATCTGTCGCGCGACGACCGCGCCCATCATGTCGCCGAAATTTCCGCTCGGAACGGAAAAAACAACCGGTTCGCCGGGTTTCGCAAGTCGCGAGGCAGCGTAGAAATAATAAACACTTTGCGGTAACAGCCGTCCGATGTTAATGGAGTTGGCGGACGACAGCGGAATATGTTTGATCGCAGGATCCGCGAAGGCGCGTTTGACCATCGCCTGGCAATCGTCGAACTTGCCGTCAATCGCGATGGTGCGGACGTTTTCGGCCAGCGTTGTCATCAACTTGCGCTGGCTGACGCTGATTTCGGCAAACGGAAACAGCACGATGACACGAACGCCGGACACGTTATGAAACGCGTGCGCGACCGCCGCGCCGGTATCGCCGCTCGTGGCCGTGAGAATCGTGAGTTGCCGGCCGGTCTCGCGCAGGAAACGTCCGAACATTCGAGCCATCATTTGCGCAGCAAAATCCTTGAACGACGCCGTCGGGCCTTGATCAAGCCGCATGACATGGACGCGGTCGTAAGTTTTCTCAATTGGAATATCAAAGTTGTAGGCGTCGCGGCACATGGCGGCAAGCGCGTCGTCAGGAATCACGCCGTCGGTGTAGCGCGACAAAACGCGGAAGGCGATTTCGTGATACGGCAGTTTGGCGAACGCAGCGATTTCGTCCGGCGTGAGCGTTGGAAATTTTTCGGGGAAATACAATCCGCGATCCGGCGCCTGGCCGGCGAGCAACGCCTCGCGCAGATTGACTGGGGGCGATTGTCCGTTGGTGCTGCGAAAATGAAGTGCGGCCATGACTACTCAAAATTTTCCACGCGCAGCATGACCGGGTTGCCTTTGACGACGGGCAGTTTGCCGATCCTTTTCATCGCGTTACTGACAGCGCCGTTGGTCGCGTAGTGCAGCATGAAAATCAGAGGAACACCTTTGCCTTCGTGGCCTTCAGGCTGGATGACGGAAGAGATGCCAATTTTGGACTGGCCAAAAATGGCCGCGATTTGGGCCAGCGTGCCCGGACGGTCAACAACGTTAAGCCGGACGAAATACTGCGAAACAACATCTTCAATCGGTAAAACTGCGCCTTCACACTCGTGCGGCACGAACGGCGGCACACGATGATTGTTGCCGAATTTCAAGTCGAGCGCCGCGTCCGCCAAGTCGCTTAACACTGCGCTGGCCGTGGCGTCCTTGCCTGCGCCGCGTCCATAAAACAGGGTGTCGCCGACGATATCGCCACGAACAAACACGGCGTTAAAAACGTTGTTTACACTGGCGAGAACGTGTGCATTTGGCACGAGCGTTGGATAAACGGAAACCTGCACGCGACATGCGCCTTCAATTTTTTTGACGATGCCGAGCAATTTGATGGTATAGCCAAGTTCGCCGGCGAATTTGATGTCGAGTGTGCTGACGCAACGAATTCCTTCGACGTAAATTTTGTTTGGGTTGACCCAAAAGCCATGCGCGAGCGATGCGAGAATTCCAATCTTGTGCGCGGCGTCATGCCCGTCAATATCGAGGTCGGGCGGCGTTTCGGCGTAACCGAGCCCTTGCGCGTCGGCAAGAACTTCAGCGAAATTCGCGCCTTCGAGTTTCATGCGCGTGAGAATGTAATTGCAGGTGCCGTTGACGATGCCGTAAAGCGCGTTGATGCGGTTGCCGACGAAACCTTCGCGCAACGATTTGATGATCGGAATGCCGCCGCAAACGCTGGCCTCGTAATAGAGATTCGCGCCGTATTTTTTTGCCATCGCAAAAAGTTCCTCGCCGTGCGCGGAAAGCAACGCCTTATTCGCCGTGACAACCGGCTTGCCGAGTTTCAGCGCGGCCAAAATGATTTCACGCGCAATGGTCGTGCCGCCGACGAGTTCGACGATGACGTGGATATTTGGGCTGTTTACGACGGTGTGCCAGTTTTCCGTGAGCAGCGAACGCGGAATTTTTACGACGCGATTTTTTTTGAACGAACGCACAGCGACTTTGCTGACGGCGATTTTGACGCCGATGCGCGAAGACAACAGGCCGCCATTCAGCCGCAGCGTGTCAATCACGCCGCCGCCCACCGTACCGAGGCCGATGATGCCGAGGTTTACCTGTTGCATACGAACGCAAAGACTGCCGCGAAGCAAGGCAGGGGACAATTCAATTTTGACCTCACCAACTCACCGCTACGGCCATTTTTTTCCCAAACCGGTTGCTGTAATGCAACTGTTTGTGCCGCCGACCATATTCATGAACGAGTCTCGTCAGTTTCACGTCGTAACAACAATACTCCGCAATTTCCGCGAGCTTGCCGTCTTTGAACCAGCGAATAGCCTGCAAACCTTCGGCGGTTTTTTCCACACCGAACGTTGCCGTCGCAATCGAGTCAAGCGAGAGCCGGTGGTTCAGCGTGTTTTGCAATTCCACCATCATATCAAGCGTCGGAAGCTGGTTTAAATCAAACGATGTGTAACCATGCAACACTTCATAATCAAATCGCAACACGTTGAAACCCACGACCAGTTCGGCGCGCTGCAAATCCTTAAGCAGATCGTCCACTTGCTTCTCGCCGTAAATTTTATATTCCCCGTTCACGCTGTTGCAGGTCACGCCGATGCTCATGCCCATTTTTGAAATATTACCCCAGCCGCCCACTTCATCGGAGGACTTCTGCGTTTCGAGATCAAAATAGACGATGTTTTTTGCCACAGTTGTGTTTATTAAAATTGCAGCCGCAAAAAGAAACAAACTTAAACTTCGCCTCTTGCGAAAATTCCAGTGCCGTTCCAAATTGCACGCATGGCATTGACACCTTCCACCATGCTACCGCTCAGCACAACCGCACCTGATTTTCGGTTGCCGGACACGAACGGAAAAATTGTTGCGCTCGGGGATTTCAAGGACAAGCCCGCGTTGCTCGTCATTTTCATGTGCAATCACTGTCCGTATGTGATTCACATTCGCACCGGACTCGCGCAACTTGCCCGCGATTATGCGCCGCGCAACGTCGCCATCGTCGGCATCAACTCCAATGACGTGGAAAATTATCCCGACGATAGCCCGGCGAAAATGAAGGCCGAGGTCAAATCTGCCGGTTACATTTTTTCATATCTCTACGACGAAACGCAAGCCGTCGCCAAAAGTTATCGCGCCGCCTGCACGCCGGACATTTACCTTTTCGACAAAAACCAGAAGCTCATTTATCGCGGCCAGTTCGACGACAGTCGTCCAGGCAACGGTATTCCTGTGACCGGGAAAGATTTGCGCACCGCATTCGACGCCGTTCTCGCCGGCAAGTCTGTTTCGTCAAACCAAAAAGCCAGCATCGGCTGCAACATTAAATGGAAATCCGGCGGCGAGCCGGATTATTTTTAACCACTAATTTCGCGAGTTTCTATTTCTTCGGCAATTTTTCGTCAACAATTTCGCACAGGACATGGCAAAGTAATTTTTGCCCTTCCTGAATGCGCGCGGTTGAATTTCCCTGAACAAGCAAATCAATCGTTGCCGCGCCTTTTGTGAAACCGCCGTCGCGACCGAGGAAACATATGCTTTTAATGTTCTTACATTTGGCTTCTTCCAGCGCGCGCAGAACATTTTTTGATTTGCCGCTGGTCGTGAACGCGATGAGCACGTCGCCTTTTTCGCCCAAGCCCAAAACCTGCCGCGCGAAAATTTCATCGGCGTGATAATCGTTGCAAACGGCGGTCATGAATTCGCCGTTGGCCGTGAGCGAAATGGCCGGATATGGACGGCGGTCTTCCTTGAAGCGGCAGAGAAATTCCGTGGCGAGGTGCGTGGCGTCCGACGCGCTGCCGCCGTTGCCGCAGATGAGCAGCTTGTGGCTGGAGATCAGGCAATGCAGAACCATTTTCGCCGCGCGATTCAGCGGTTCTTCCAAACCCGCCAATCCGCGCAGCGTCGCGCCGGAATCTTCAATCGCGCGTTGCAACGATGTCATGCGCACAGCTTAATTGTCGGCCATTGAAAGAAAAGGCGAAATGAAGTATCGCTTGCGCATGACCAGCGACGACACCTTGAGCCGCTGGAATCGCGATCATTTACCTCATCGCGAAAAACTCATGCCTTGAAATTTTCGCCCGGCTGATTATTTTCTCTCTCATGCCGATCTACGAATTTCATTGCGAAAAATGCGGGCGCGACGGCGAAATCCTCGTCCGCTCGACCGATTGGAAAAAAGTGGAATGTCCGCATTGCGGCTCGAAGAAATTGGCGAAGAAATTCTCCACGTTCGCTTCGGCCAGTGCGGGCGAAACGTCATCCGGCAAAAGTGGTGACATGAGCGGCGGACATTGTTGCGGTGGCGGTTGCCACGCGCATTGATTTCAACGCGCGCAAATTTCCCGCGCGCTGATTTGCGTTAAATTTTCGACCGCCCAATCGGGCCGGTGTTTTTTCAATTCGTTCAGCGTCGCGCCGCCGCTGGCCACGGCCAGAAC
Source organism: Verrucomicrobiota bacterium (assembly GCA_050015635.1). Lineage (GTDB taxonomy): Bacteria > Verrucomicrobiota > Verrucomicrobiia > Limisphaerales > UBA11358 > UBA11358. The sequence goes on along the minus strand of JBEKBA010000042.1, from coordinate 5,935 downwards.
CTTTGCGCCGATGAATTTTCCGCAACGGATGTCAAACGGTGTATCGCCAATGACAAGAATTTCTTCGCCGCGCAATTTTTTGCCTAGCACACGGCTGCCGCGTTCAAGCGCGACGATGGCGATGTTATCGCGTTCTTCATGGTCGTCGGCAAACGCACCGGTCTCGAACTGATCCCAAAGGTCGAAGCGGCGCAGCTTGATTTCCGCGCCGAGCCGGATATTGCCGGTGAGCAGGCCGAGCAGCGGCGGCTGCGGCAATGCGAGCAGGTCATGAATGAATTTCCGCACGCCTTTACACGCATCGCCGTTGCTTTGCGCGACGATGTGGTCAAGCCAGAAAACGTAACGCTCGAAAAATCGCCGGAAATTTTCCGGGGTTGCCGTAATTTTGTGAAGGCCAAAAAATTCGCGGACCAGGTTCACGTCGGTGCGCCCGGCGAATTTCATTTTTTCTGTGCCGTGGTGCAGTTTAAATTCCGTTGAGAATGTCTTTGAAAACGCGCTGGTGCCCGCGCCGCCGGTGTGGACGAGCGTGCCGTCAATGTCGAATAGAACGAGCTGAACCATGCGCCGCGGAAACTAAATGTTGACAAGTACGAAGGCAACGCTGTTCACGACGCGCGATATACAAAAGGGATAATTTCGTTGCATTAACCTTTGTTCATAACAAAACGCGATTGCAGATCACCCAATGGGCTTACCGTTTCCGGTTGAAATTTTCCCGTGAAAATTTTTTGTGCGCTAAAATTTCTGCGCGCTCACGTAATCCGGCGTCCGGCGAAAACATGCTCCATTCAACCCGAAATTTTTCCCGAGCGACTTCACACATGGCTTTTTCCCAATCCGCGCGCGCCAGTGGAAGTGACGGCGGCTGAACCGAACCTTGAATCAACAAGCCGAGTTTGTTCCGCCGTTGCGCCGCGCCCGCAATTTTTTCCCCATGCCGGAGCAAATCAAATTTCTCGTGGCCTACGAAACATTGGCCGATAGCGGATTTTTTGCAACATAGCGCGAGTTCGGTCGCGACATTTAATTTTGTGAACGCACTTTGAATCCATTCGTGGATACGTTGATAACTTTCAATCGCGCTTAACGAATACCATCCGGCGTCCGGCGGAACGGCAAAACTGTAAGTCCAGTCCGTATCGTGGGGCACGATGCCACCGCCCGTCGGGCGGCGGATGAGCGGGCGCAGCAATGTCGCGCGCCCGACTTCGGAAAATTTTTGGAAGTAACCAAATGTTGCCGCCGGTTCCGTCCAGCCGTAAAATCGCAGCACCGGTTTACCGAGCCACGAAACGTTTTCAAGCAACGCCTCGTCCAGCGCCATGTTGAACGCGGCGGGACACGGACCGGATTGAAGAACAAACCAGTTCATTTGGTTACACCAATACGCGGACAAAGTTTTTGGATTTCGCAATTCTCACAATCCGGTTTGCGCGCGTCGCAACGGCGGCGTCCATGCCAGATGAGCCAATGACTGAATAGCGTCCATTGCTTTTGCGGGACGAGTTGCATCAATTCCTGCTCGATCTTCACGGCATCCGTTTGTTGCGTCAGGCCAAGGCGATTTGAAAGGCGTGTGACGTGCGTGTCCACCACGATACCGACGTTTATGCCGAAGGCATTTCCCAAAACAACATTTGCGGTTTTGCGCCCGACACCGTCGAGTTGCGTCAATTCCACCATTGTTTGCGGGACCTTTCCACCATATTTGTCCACGAGGGATTGACACGCGGCTTTAATGTTGCGTGCTTTGTTTTTGTAAAAACCGGTTGAGCGAATGTCATTTTCCAATTCGGAAATATCCGCGCACGCAAAACTTTCCACCGAGCGATATTTTTTGAACAAGTTTTCCGTGACGATGTTGACGCGCTTGTCCGTGCATTGCGCGGAAAGAATCGTGGCAATCAAAAGTTCCAGCGGATTTTCGTGAACCAACTCGCAGTCCGCGTCGGGATAAGTCCGCTGAAGCGCGGCGATGATTTTTTTCAGTCGCGCGGATTTAGCTTCAATTGTTTCACGTGGCATAACAAGTTTTGTTAACGCGACCCGTTGCAAATCTCGAAATAAGTTTTGAATGTTTGAAGTCTTTCTTGAGTACCAGCAAAATCGTTTTTACGCATTCAGGCCGCCAGAAACAACGGTGTTCATCTGCGATTCGTAAAACTTCAACTGATTCAATTTCACTGCCGAAGATCGCTCCGAGCTTTTCGTGGCAATTTTCCAATGAACCCATTTACAGAATTGTAAGAAATTAAACCAACTCCGGTTCTTCAATTTCTTTCGGCGGTTTGGAGAGCGGTGTGCCGTCGGGCGCCTCGGGATATTCAAAAATTTTTCCTTCGTAGTTGCGCAGCACAACACGATCGGCGTTGTGGCTCAAAACGTATTCGGGATTGACCGGCACTTTGCCGCCGCCGCCGGGCGCGTCAATGACGTATTGCGGCACAGCGTAACCGGTCGTGTGGCCGCGCAACTGCGTCATGATCTCAATTCCCTTGCGGACGCTGGCGCGCAGATGCGCCGAACCGGAAATCAAATCGCATTGGTAAAGGTAATACGGCTTCACGCGGCACATGAGCAGCTTTTGAACGTGCGCCTTCATCACTTCCACGTCGTCGTTGACGTGCTTGAGCAAAACACTTTGGTTGCCGAGCGGAATGCCCGCGTCGGCAAGGCGGCCAAGCGCGTCGAGCACTTCCGTCGTCAATTCCCGCGGATGATTCGAGTGAACGCTCATGAAGAGCGGATGAAATTTTTTCAGCATCGCGCAAAGTTCGGGTGTGATGCGCTGCGGCAGGAATGTCGGAATGCGCGAGCCGATCCGCAAAAATTCGACGTGCGGAATCGCGCGCAAACGGCGCAAAAGGCTTTCGAGTTTATCATCGCTCAACAACAGCGGGTCGCCGCCGCTCAACAGGACGTCGCGGATTTCCGGGTGCGCCGCGATGTAGGCGATTTGCTTGTCGAATTCGGGATGAAAATCGTAGCCGGTTGCGTTGCTCACGAGTCGCGAGCGCGTGCAGTAACGGCAATAGGCAGCGCAGCGGTCGGTGACAAGGAACAACACGCGGTCGGGATAGCGATGCACCAGTCCGGGCACGGGCGAATGGGAATCTTCGCCACACGGATCGCTCATTTCCCAAGACGCCGTGTGCGTTTCGGCGACTTTGGGAATGACCTGAAGGCGAATCGGGCAATATTCATCCGCCGGATCAATCAGGTTGAAAAAATAGGGCGTGATGGCCAGCGCAAGCCTGGTGTTCGCGAGTTTCGCTCCGGCGAATTCCTCCGGCGTTAGTGTCGGCATCAAACGCTGTAGTTGCACGGCGCTGGTGATGCGATGTTTAAGCTGCCAGCGCCAGTCATTCCAATCCGCGTCGGAAACGTCGTGCCAGAAGCCGCGACCGACGGAATGGAATTCTTTCAGGGATCCAAACTGGTTGCCTGATGGTGGCTCGTCACCATTAGCGGATGAATTGTCAGCCTGCATTTTCAGTATGCGAACTATAATTTCAAATCACTTTCTGTCAAGTTGACTGCTGGAGACACGGATATGCCTGTGCTTCAAGGCATGAAAACGTCCAGTTTGATTGCGGCTTCGACGGTGCGCCGCTGCGCGTCCAGCGCGTCCAGTTTTTTCAGTGTTTCATGCGTGCCCGCCCTTTTGGACTCCGACCCTTTTTGCCAAAACACCACGGGCGTAGCGGGATTGTTTTCCCCCAAATATGTGGCAAGAACGAGGCGGTAGCCGTCCGTCAGAGCGGCCAACTGCCGCGCCATGCGCAACTGCGCGACTTCAAGGTCTCGTAATTTGGTCTGGAGAATCGCCGTTTGCCGCGCGGAATCAAAATTGCGGATCACGGCTTGCAGCGAAATTTCCGCGTGCGCAGGCAGGGCGTTCGACGCGGCGCGCATTTCCACCGGCACGCTCAAAATTTCGTCGAGCCTGTCACGGCTGACGGCTGGCGTCCATTGCGGACCGGGGTCGCGTTCGGCGAAGCTCACAACTTGTAGCGCCCACCATTTTTCCACATCGAGTGGTTTGGGAAAGCTTTCGCCGAAAGCACTTTGAAAGGCCGTCTGCCAGTTGTAAAATTGCGGCAGTTTTTGAAGCATCGCGCGCAGACGCGCCGCGCCATCTTTCAGATCGAGCAGTTCGTTCACGAACAACTGAGCACTGGCGCGATACGCGCCGTCGTCGTCGCCGGAGCGTTGCGTGCCGGTCGGCCAACTCAATTGTTGAAATGTCAAAGTGGGATAATTCCGCAAAGTTTCCCGCGCGCCGGCGAGCGGGTCCAGGCCGCTTTGCGTTGCCACCGTCCGGTTTTGCGCCAGACCGTTCATCATTTTATCCGGCGACGACAAAATGAATTCCGAAAAATTTTCCGCCTGCAATTGCTGCGACAAACCGTCGGCCAGCCAGGCGGGAATTTCCGCAGAATGCGACTGCGCGCTGCGATCGGCAAATTCCAGCAGCAATGTGGAGACCAACGCGAGGGTGAAACGGCTGCGTGACAGAACGTCGGGCAACTGCACTTGATAACTCCAGCCGTCGGCGGACGGCGTGCTGATGATGGTGACTTCCTCGTCGAGCGACCGTGCCGGGTGCAATGCCAGAAAAATTTCTCCGCCCTGCGGCGCGTTGGGTTCGATATCCAATTCACGCCAAAGCGACTGCTTGATGCGTTCGGCGGAGACGGCCAACAGCGCGGGTTCGAGCCGTACGAAATCGGTGTTGGTGACGACGGCAGGTGAACCGGCCAGTGCCGAAATTTGTTGCGCGCCGGCTACAATGAATTGACCGGAGATACTGCGCGCCAAAATTTTGTCAGGCAGGGAAAATTCCGCGCGGGCCCTGCCACAGAAAACGACCAGCAAAGCGGCGGCGCAACCGAAGTCGCGCAGACAACGCACAGGGAACATGGTCAGGTTTTGGCCGGAGGTTTGGCGGATTTAGCCTCCGATTTGGCGGAGGGTTTGGCGTCGCCGCCGGAAGTTTTGGCCGGGGTGGAATCTTTTTTCGCGGACTGTTTGTAGCCTTCGCTGCGGTAATCGGTGATGTAAAAGCCGCTACCTTTGAAAAGCAAACCGGCGCCCATGCTGATTTTCCTTTTCACCTTGCCGTGCCCCCATTTTTTCCGCGCGCAAAGATTTTTGGGACAAACTTTCAACGGCAACGCGGAAATGGACTGAACGACATCAAATTCGCGACCGCATTTCCCGCAAATATATTCGTAGGTCGGCATGAAAAAATTAGCGAACAATTTTTTCTGCTTATGACGCGTCAGTGCGCCGGCGCGTTGGTCGCGGCAGGGGTGACTTGCACCGAACCGTCGGAGCCGATCTCCACATTCAGGTCAAAGAGTGAATTTCTCCCTGAGGCTGCCGTCGCATGGGTCGAATTTGTCACCGCCGTGTGTACCATGAGTAATTGTGCGCCTTTGGCTTGTGCCGACGGATCCGTGCCGGCGCGCATCCATTCCAGCCGCCGGGCGATGAGCAATTCTTCGCGTAATTTTCGGACTTGCGAACGCACGTCATTGAGGTCATTGAATTTGCGCTCCAGCTCGGCTCTTTGCGCCATTTGCTGTTTCAATTGCGCGGCTAGAAACGTGTTGTTGGTCTCGGAATGGGCGAGTTTTTGCTGCGTTTCGGCGATTTGGGCGTCCAAACCGGCGACGACGTTGGAAAGCGAATTGGCGCGTTCGTCCAACACCTGGTTCTGCTCCTGTAAATCGGAGAGGCGTTCGTTGAGATTGGTGATTTGGTTTTGGGCGTTTTGCAGTGAAGACGTGGTGTCGGCCAGTATATTGGAAGCTTCGGCGAAACCATTGGACAATGATAAAATCTGCTGCTCGCTTGCGGCAAGGTCGTTGGTCAACATGAGGTTGACCTGACGCAACTCGTCGAGATTGGCAGTGGCGATCGT